>RFJX01000159.1 GCA_003694425.1 Gammaproteobacteria bacterium | reverse complement strand
GGCATCGGGTCCGGCGGCGAGGAAGGCACACATCTCCCGCGGCAGGGCGGGGTCGGCGTCGCCGTCCACCACCGACTCCCCCGTCACGGCCCCGATCCGGGTCATCCCGCGATGCCTGAAACTGACCAGCTTCATCTCGTTCTTCTCCTTCAGTCGTGTTGCCGCCGATTATACCGGCGGTGAGTCCGGGATGGTCTGATGAAAGCGCACCACGGAGACACGGCGGTCACGGAGAGCTTCTACCGCAAAGTCCCTCATGCACAGCGGGCCCTCTGGCCCGGGTGCCATGATCCGTTATTGTGCCAGATCGTTCAGGATTGAACTGAGACACATGTGGTTTCAGGAACCGCGAAAACCAGACAGCCAGTCCTGCCTGCCAATGGTTCAAGGCGTGGTTCTCCACTACATGGGGAGATCGCATTGAACCTTCACGGATCTCTGTGTGCCTCCGTGCCTCCGTGGTGATCATCGATCTTGCATGGCCCCTGATTGGCACACCTTCCAACGTGTGAGACATGGGATTCACGGAGTCTTTCCGGTTGCTCAATTTCCCCGGTTCTTCCCGCTACTCGAGATTCCGTCAGCGAATCTGACAGCCGAGAGCCGAGAGCTGATAGCCATCCACTCTCTGTGCCCTCCGTGCCTCCGTGGTGAAATTCACATACCCGACCGCTAGCGGTTTCGTTTCATCTCCTTCGGGTCCAGCCCCAGCTGGCGGAGCTTGCGGTAGAGATGGGTCCGTTCGATGCCGGTGTTCTCGGCGGCCCGGCTCACGTTGCCGCCGGTCTTGCGCAACTGGTACTCGAAATAGGCCCGTTCGAACTGTTCCCGCGCCTGGCGCAGGGGCAGGTCGTAGGCGACCGGTCCGGTGACCGCCTCGCTGGCGATGCTGCCCTCCAGACCCAGGGCCTGGCGAACCTCGCGGGTGTCCACCCGGGGTGAGGTGCCGAGGATCAGCAGGCGCTGGACCAGGTTGCGCAGCTCGCTGACGTTGCCCGGCCAGTCGTAGGCCTGCAGGGCGCCCAGGGCGCCACTCTCGAACTGGCGGGGTGCGAGGCCGTCGCGCTGGCTGAACTGACGGGTGAAGTGTTCCACCAGGAGGGGAATGTCCTCCTTGTGCTCCCGCAACGGGGGGACGGTGAGAGGCACTACGCTGAGCTGGTAGTAGAGGTCGTCGCGGAAGCTCCCGGCGGCCACCCGCTGCTGCAGGTCGTGCCGGGTGGCGGCGATGATCCGGACGTCGATCGGCACCGGCTCGCGGCCCCCGACCCGCAACAGGGTGCCCTGCTCCAGGGTGGTCAGCAGGCGCCCCTGCAGCTCCATGTCGAGATCGGCGATGTCCTTGAGCAGGAGGGTCCCCCCGGCGGCCCGCTCCAGGTGGCCGTAGTGGACCCGGTCCCCGTCTTCGCTGCCGAACAGCTCTGCGGCCGGGTTCTCGCGCGCGAGGCCGGCCAGGTTGACCGGGATGAAGGGGGCCTCGGCGCGGGGTCCGTGGCGATGCACGTAGCGGGCCACCAGCTCCTTGCCGGTGCCCGGTTCCCCCTGGATCAGTACCGCGGTGTCGTGGGCCGCGAGCCGCTGCGCCTGTTCCCGCAGGCGGGTGATGGCCTCGCTCTCGCCGACCAGCTCCGCGCCGGCCTCGTGGCCCTCGCGCAGGAGCAGGTTCTCCCGCTCCAGGGCGGCCGCCTCCAGGGCGCGCCGCACGGTCACCTGCAGCTTGGCCAGGGAGATGGGCTTCTCGAGGAAATCGTAGGCCCCGAGGTGGGTCGCCTCGACCGCGGTCTCCACGTTGCCGTGTCCCGACATCATGATCACCGGGGCGTCCAGCCGGCTCTCCTCGGACCATTCCCGCAGCAGTTCGAGGCCGTCCATGCCGGGCAGCCAGATGTCCAGCAGGATCAGGTCGGGGCGGCGCTGGCGCCGGATCTCCCGCGCGGTCTCGGCGTCCGGGGCGGTGCTGACGCTGTAGCCCTCGTCCTGCAGGATCTCGGAGATGACCTGCAGGATGTCCGGCTCGTCGTCGACCACCAGGATGTGGCTCTTGCTCATGCGCTGTGCTCCAGGGTGGGCAGGTTGGCGGTCACGGCGGGCAGGCGGACCACGGCGCAGGTCCCCCCTTCCCCGCTCTCCAGCCATACCGCGCCATTATGCTCCTCGACGATCTTCTTGACGATGGCAAGCCCCAGTCCGGTCCCCCTGGGCTTGTCGGTGACATAGGGCTCGAACACCCGGGCCAGGCGCTGTTCCTCGATGCCGGGGCCGTTGTCCCGGATCCGGACCTCCACGAAGCTGGTATGGCCGGTCTCCACCAGACGGCTCTCGACCCGGATCCGCGCCTCCGGTCCCGCCGCTTCGAGGGCGTTCTTGAGCAGGTTGTTGAAGACCTGACGCAGGCGGGCGGCATCGGCGACCACGGGTGGCAGACCGGGCTGCAGCGCCGCATCCAGCCCGGCCCCCGGCGCGCTCGAACGGAACAGCTCCAGTGCCCCCTCGAGCAGCTCGTTCACCTCCACCGGCGCGGGGTGCAGCTTCGGGCTGCGGGCATACTCGGAGAATTCGTTGACCATGCCCTTGAGCGCCTCGACCTGCTGGACGATGGTGCGGGTGAGGCGGTCGAACAATTCGGCCTGCTCCTCCGGCAGACCCTTGAGGTACTTCTGGCGCAGGCGCTCGGCGGAGAGCTGGATGGGGGTGAGGGGGTTCTTGATCTCGTGGGCGAGACGGCGGGCCACCTCGCTCCACGCGGCATCCCGCTGTCCCTGGATGAGGGCGGTGATGTCGTCGAATACCAGGACATGACCCCCGCCCGCGGTGTCCAGGACCGTGCCGCGCAGGAGCAGGGTCTGATGGCCCTGCCCGCCGTACAGTTCGACCTGCTCCTGCCAGTCATGGTCACCTGCGGCCAGGTGGTCGGCGATACATTGCAGGAACGGCTCCAGCTCCGGATGGCGGGCGGCGATCGACCCCGGGTCGTGACCGGTAAGCGCCTCCTGCGGGACCCTGAGGATGTTCTCCACGGCGGGATTGACGGTGCGGATCCGGCCCGCGCCATCCAGCGCCATGACCCCGGTCGAGAGCCGCTCCAGGATTGCCTGGAGATAGGCATGCTGGGCCTGGATCTGCTCTTGCGAGCGCCGGGCCTGGTCCCTGGCCTCGGCCAGGCTCTCGGTCATCTGGTTGAAGGAGCGGACCAGGAATCCCAGCTCATCCCGGCGGCTGGGCTGGGGGAGACGGGTCTCGAGGTCGCCCGAGGCCACCGACTCGGTCCCGGCGGCCAGCTCCCGGATGGGCTGGATCAGACGGCGGGCGGTGAGGATACCGGCCCATACCGCGCCGAAGGCGGCCAGCAGCAGCACCAGGGTGAGGGTCAGGGTATAGCTGAGTTTCAGCCGGGGGCGCAGGTAGGCCAGCTCGCGATACTTGGCGTAGGACTGCTGCACCGCCTCGGCGCGCCGGTTGAGGTCCTGGCTGATGGGGTAGATGGCCTGCAGCAGGCGTTCGCCGGCGCCCACCTCCAGGGAGGGGACCCTGACCACCACCCGGACCTGCAGGAGTCCCTGTCCCGCCGGCTCCAGACCGATGTAGCTGCGGCCCTGCCGCAGCTGCAGGAGGATGGTCCCGTCGGGGGCGTCGGGCACCACCTCCGCCACCGCACTGCTGGAGGCGAGCAGGTGTCCCTTGTCGTCGTAGATGGCCAGTTCCTCCGCGCTGCTGGTGCTCCGCAGCCGGTCGAGGATGGCCGCCGGGTTGAGCGTGTTCTCGACGCTGAAGTCCCCGAGACTGCCGATCGAGCCGAGGTCCAGGGTCAGGGGGCCGGGGGCCGGCTCTTCCAGCTGCTCCGCCATCTTCTCGGTCTGCTGGAGCAGTTCGCGCATGCGCAGGTCCAGCGCCGCCTGGCTCAGTTCGAGGGCATCCTCCAGCGCCTGTTCCACCCGCAGGTCGAACCAGTTGTCGATGCCGGCCCGGATCACGTGCAGGGAGTAGCCGTAGACCAGCAGCAGGGGGAGCAGCGAGAGGGCGAAGAAGGCGCTCGCCATGCGCAGGGTGAGGCGGGCGCCGGGCACCTGGGCACGGACCTGGCGCACCAGATGGCGGAGCTGGCGGACGATGAGAGCGAAGATCAGCAGCAGCGCGGCGAGATTGACCAGCAGGAGCGGGGTATAGACCCGCCCGAAGCTCTCCGATCCGCTGCCGGCCTGACCCAGCAGGATCAGCGAAATCAGCAGCAGGGTGGCCAAAAGCAGACCGACCAGGAGCTGACGGCCCATGCTCATGGCTGGAGCTCCGCCCGCTGCCAGCCGCAGTCGAGCCACCACTGCGGGCTCAGCCAGGCCACAAGGCGCATCGGGGCCGGCAGGGCCTCGATGTCCAGCCGGGTGCGGACCTCGAGGTAATAGTCCTCGCCCGGCCGCAGCAGCTTCTGCTCGATGATCGGGAGGTGATCGATCCGGCCGAGCCGGTTCAGCGCCGCCTCGAGGGTCGGGAAGCCGTCCGTATCCTCCCCCGGCAGTCCGGCGACCAGATACTGGCGGGTGAGGGCGTGGTACTGGATGACCCGGCGCAGACTGGTACGGGTGACGGTGACCGACCAGGCCCATCTGCGGCTGCGCTGCAGCCGTACGGTGGTGTGGAAGGTCAGTGGCACGCCGCTGTCCAGTGCCTCGCGCACATCCCGTCCCAGTTCGATGTCGAGCCTTGCATCGAGCAGGTAGCGCCCCTGTTCCTGCACCACCCGGGCCGAGCGCAGGGTGATGTCGGCCCGGGCTCCGGCGCTCGCCAGCAGGACCAGCAGGGCCAGCAGGGCCAGCGACCGGCCCCGGCGGCTCGTGCGTTCACTCCTTGCGCAGACAGGCATAGAAGAATCCGTCCCGATCGTGGTCCCCGGGCAGCAGTTGCCGGCCGGGGTTGGTGGCGATGCCCCAGGAGGCCTCCGGTCCGGTCGATCTTGCATCTCCAGCGGCGGCGAGGAAAGCCCGGACCCGCCGCTGGTTCTCTTCGGCCAGCACCGAGCAGGTGGCGTAGAGCAGCAGTCCACCGGGGGCGAGCAGGGGCCAGAGCCGCTCCAGCAGGCGGGCCTGCCGCTGCGCCAGGCGGGGGATGTCCCCGGCCTGGCGCAGGAGCTTGATGTCGGGATGGCGGCGGATCACGCCGCTGCCACTGCACGGGGCGTCCAGGAGGATGCGGTCGAAGGGTCGCCCGTCCCACCACTCCTCCGGCTCGGTCGCGTCGCCGCTGCGCAGCCCGGCCTGAAGGCCCAGCCGCTCGAGATTCTCCCGGACCCGCTCCAGCCGGCCGGGCTCCAGATCCAGGGCCAGCAGATCGATCCCGTCGCACGTCTCCAGCAGATGGGCGCTCTTGCCGCCGGGTGCGGCGCAGGCGTCCAGCACCCGCTGGCCCGGGTGGAGATCCAGCAGGTGGGCGGCCAGCTGGGCCGCTCCGTCCTGGACGCTCACCAGGCCCTGGCCGAAGCCCGGCAGTTCCGAGACCTCCACCGGCTGGTGCAACAGCACTCCTTCGGGGGCGTCGGGGAGGGGGGAGGCCTCGAGCCCCGCCTCGCGCAGGAGCCGGAGGTAGCGCTCGCGCCCACAGCGTCGCCGGTTGACCCGCAACGCCATCGGTGGCTGCCGGTTGCCCGCGGCGGTGATCTCCTGCCAGTGTTCCGGCCAGTCCCGCTGCAGGAGCTCCAGCAGCCAGGCGGGGTGGGCATGGTGGCAGACCGGGTCCGAGGCGCATTCCCGCAGGAGTTCTTCCCGCCGGCGCAGACAGTTGCGCAGGAGGCCGTTGACCAGGGCCCGGGCCCAGGGCTTGTCCAGGGCGCGGCAGACCTCGACGGTGGCGCCGACCGCGGCGTGGGGCGGCGTCTCCAGCTGCAGGAGCTGGCAGAGGCCGATCAGCAGCAGGGCCTGCAGGTCGCGATCCCGCCGGCGCAGCGGATGGCGCAGGAGGCGGGCGCAGATGTGCTCCAGCCGTGGCTGCCAGCGCAGGGTCGCAAAGGCGAGATGGCGGGCGAAGGCGCGTTCCCTCCCCCCTTCGCAGTGGGGCAGCCAGCGTGCCTCGGCCTCGCCCAGCGAGGCGCCGCCCAGGACCTCGGCAACCATCCGGGTGGCGCACTCACGGGCCGGTATCGGCGTCCCGCCCGGACGGCTCACGAAACCCCGCCGGCGAATTCGGGGTGGGCGTTGAGGAAGGCGCGGGCCTCGACCGGCCTGCGCCCGGGCTGCTGCAGGCGCAGGATCCGCAGCCGGCCCTCGCCGGTGGCCACCTCGATCCCGTCACCGGAAGCGGGCAGGAGGGTGCCGGGCGGGGCATCGGCCGACCCCTCCAGCGCCCGGACCCGCCAGAGGCGCAGTTCCAGGCCCAGCAGGGTGCAATGGGCCACCGGCCACGGGTTGAAGGCCCGCACCTGCCGCTCGATGTAATCGGCCGGCCGCGCCCAGTCGATGCGCGCCTCCTCCTTGCGGATCTTCTCCGCATAGGTGGCCCGGGATTCATCC
>RFJX01000158.1 GCA_003694425.1 Gammaproteobacteria bacterium | reverse complement strand
CACTATACTTGCCAGGGAGGATGACCCGAGATCAGCAGCAGGTGGCGGAAATGAACGAAGAGACCCTGAACATCGAGACCCGGCGGTTCCTGAAGAAGGTCGGGATCACCGCCCAGCGCGAGATTGAGCACGCGGTGGAGCAGGCCGTGGCCGAGGGCAGGCTCGCGGGCAGCGAGCGCCTGGAGGCGAAGATGACGCTCGAGGTCCCGGCCCTGGGGATCCGTCACGTCATCGAGGGGACCATCGCCCTCGAATAGCGGCGGCTGCCCGGGGCCTACGGCCGCGCCAGGAACTCCAGCATCCCCTCGTCCTCGAGCAGCCGGCGCAGGGCGCTGCCGAGTGCCTCGTTGATCATCCCTTCGTTGTCCGCCTCCGACGGGCGCGTGAGCAGTTCCCGGGTGAAGCCGGCCCGCGCGGTGGCGGTGTAGCTGCCGGCGGCGGTGGAGGCGATGCCGCGGACCGCCGCGGTGACCTGCACCTTCTTCGTCACCGCCCCTTCCAGGGGGATGTAGCTCAGCTCCGTCAGTTCCAGCCGGAACCGGAGCCCGCTCGCTGCCTGCCGGGGCACGAAACCGTATCCGGCCAGCGCCCGGGAGAGGATCTCCCGCAGCGCTTGTTCGATCTCACCCGCGGGGCTGATCGTTGCGGTCGCATCGGCCGGGTCGCGCACCCCGATCTCGCGCCGCGGACGCAGATCGGCGACCTCGATGCCGATCCCGCGTCCCTGGCCGAGGTCACGGGACGCCAGCCGGACATCGGGGTCGATGGCCACCTGTTGCGGGCCCACCGCGCAGCCACCGGCCAGCAGGACGGCGGTCAGCGCCAGCCAGCGGGTCAACACCCCCGGGCCGGAGAAGGGACGAAGGTCAGGTTTCTCGGCGTGTCGCATCCCGTTACTCCTGTCGGCGTTCCCGGGCTCAGGGATTGTCCGCCACTCCGTGGTCAGCCTGCGCGGGAGGTGCGCAGGACGGCGGCGGGATCGAACAGCTCCCCCGGTTCCGGGCGGAAGCTCCGGTGGCGGTAATTGCCGTCCGGGGTCGGTTCGTAGAGCCGGATCAGCTCTTCCCTCCTGGTCAGCAGGTCCCGCACCCCCTCCAGCAGGGCGGCGACATCCGCGGCGGTGTTGTAGATGCCGAGGCTGGCGCGCACCATGCCCCGCTTGCGCCGGATGATCTCCTCGGCGGCGGGGGCCTCGGGGTCGATATCCAGCGCCCACAGCTCCTCGCGGAGCATCTCCTTGACGTAGGGATGGGCGCAGAAGCACTCGTTGCGCAGGGCGATGCCGTGGTAGTCGTTCAGGGCCGCCGCCACCAGGCCGTGGTCCAGCCCTTCCAGGTTGAAGCTGGCGATCCCGGTGCGCGGGGTGCGGTCGAGATCGGTGTCGCCGTAGACCCGCACCCCCTCGATCCCCTCCAGTCCCGCCACCAGGGCCCGGGTCAGCGCCTGCTCATGCTCGCGGAGGGCATCGTGGCCCGGCTCCGAGAGGCAGGCCAGCGCCCCGCCCAAGGTGACCGCGCCGAGGATGTTGGGGGTGCCCGCCTCCAGCCGCTCCGGCAGCCCGGCGGCCGGGACGTACTCCTCGAGGAAGACCTCCTCCACCATGCCGCCGCCCAGCTCCAGGTGCTCGATCCGGTCCAGGATCGCCCGCCGCCCCACCAGAGCGCCGGGCGAGCCGGGGGCGTAGGCCTTGTGGCCGGAGAAGAAGACCAGATCGGGGGCATGCTCGCCGGAGAGGTCGGGGGGCCAGTGGACCAGCTGCTGGGCGCAGTCGACCAGGACCCAGATGTCGTGTTCCCGGGCCAGCCTCACCACCTCCGCGACCGGATTGAGGATCCCGGTGACGTTGCTGGCGCCGGTCAGCGCGATGTAGTTGATGCGCTCGCCGTGGGCGCGGATGCGTCCGGCCACGGCCTCCAGGTCGAGGGCGCCGGTGCGCGGCGGCTGCCCGGTCAGCGGCAGGTGCTCGATGCGGCCGGAGTGGGCGCGGTGTGGCAGGTCGTTGGAGTGGTGCTCCATCACCGAGACAAGCACCGTGTCGCGCTCCGGGCGCAGCCGCGCCAGGGCCCCGGCCGCGCGGTTGATCATGGCAGTGGCGCCCGAGCCGCCGAAGACGCAGCAGTACTCGGCCGGATCGGCGCGCAGGAAGCGCAGCACCTGCTCGTGGGCCCAGTGGTAGCAGGCGGTGCTGATGCGGGCGCCGTAGTGGAGGTCGCTGTGGGTGTTGGCGTAGTGGGCGAGGAAGGCGTCACCCAGGCGCCGGGCCGCCCCGAGCATCAGGGTGGAGGCGGCCGAGTCGAGGTAGATCCGCCGCCCCTCCCCGCCGCCGGCCAGCGGGTAGCGGGTGTCCAGGCCGATGAAGTCGCGGGCCAGATTCTGCAGGGGAGTGCTCACGGCTCCCAGGCGAGGAAGTTGGCCAGCAGGCGGAGGCCGTCCCGCTGGCTCTTCTCCGGGTGGAACTGGACCGCGAACAGGTTGTCCCGCGCCAGGGCGCAGGCGAACTCCAGCCCGTAGCTGCAGGTGGCGGCGACCTCCTCCTGCCGCTCCGGCACCACGTAGTAGCTGTGGACGAAGTAGAAGCGGCTGCCGGGCTCGATCCCTTCCCACAGGGGGTGCGCGCGGGTCGGCCAGACCTGGTTCCAGCCCATGTGGGGGACCTTGAGGGCCAGCCCCGTCGCCGGGTCCTTCATGCCGGCGGGGAAGCGCACGACCTTGCCGGGGAAGAGGCCGAAGCCGGGGGTGCCGCCATCCTCCTCGCTGAAGTCGAGCAGCGACTGCAGGCCGAGGCAGAGGCCGAGGAAGGGGCGTTCACGGACGGCCTCGAGCAGGGCCTGATCCAGCCCCCGCTCCCGCATGTGCCGCATGCAGTCCCCGATCGCCCCCTGGCCGGGGAAGACGATGCGATCGGCCCCCCGCAGGTCCTCCGGGCTGGCGGCCAGACGCACGCTGGCGCCCGTCCCGGCGACGTGGGTCAGGGCCCGTTCCACCGAGCGGAGGTTGCTCACCCCGTAGTCGATGACGGCGACGGTCTGCATGGCCGCGGGGTTACAGCGCCCCCTTGGTGGAGGGGAGCTCGTCGCCGAGCCGCGGGTCGCGCTCGACGGCGAGGCGCAGGGCGCGGCCGAAGGCCTTGAACACGGTCTCGGCGATGTGGTGGCTGTTGCGTCCGCGCAGGCAGTCCACGTGCAGGGTCACCAGGGCGTGGTTGACGAAGCCCTGGAAGAACTCACGGAACAGATCGGTCTCGAACTCCCCCACCCGGGCGCGTGGGAAGGGCACCTCGAAGACCAGCTCCGGGCGCCCCGAACAGTCCATCACCACCCGCGAGAGGGCCTCGTCCAGCGGCACGTAGGCGTGACCGTAGCGGCGGATCCCCCGCTTGTCACCGAGGGCGGTGGCGAAGGCCTGGCCCAGGGTGATGCCGGTATCCTCCACCGTGTGGTGGGCGTCGATCTCCAGGTCGCCGCGGCCGCGAATGGTGAGGTCCACCAGCCCGTGGCGGGCCACCTGCTCGAGCATGTGCTCGAGGAAGGGCAGGCCGAGCTCCAGCTCGCAGCGGCCGCTCCCGTCGAGATTCAGTTCCACCTCGATCGCGGTCTCCCGGGTCTGGCGCGAGATGGTTGCGGTCCGTTCGGTGTTCATCATCGTGTGCTCGCGAGAAAAGGGTCAGGATACCCGTTCCCGGACGGGGTTGGGAAGTCGCGGGCGGAAGGGGGCGGACTCCGGTTTGTGAGCTGGATCACAGCCGGGCATGCCAAGAGCTGTTCCAATGGCTATGATTGCATCAGGCCCAGCACACCCAGCCGGTGAGGATGGCATCCGTGTTCGACGTTTCGCAGAAGGTACTGGTGGTCGATGACGACGAGGATACCCGTCGTCTCCTCGCCCATCACCTGTCCGACTACCAGGTGGAGACCGCAGGCTCCGGGGCCGAGGCCCTGGCGCTGATCCAGGACAGCGGGCCCTGGGCGGTGGTGGTGAGCGACTACATGATGCCGGAGATGGACGGCATCACCCTCCTGCAGGAGCTCTCCGAGCGGGAGCCGGAGACGGTGCCCATCATGCTCACCGCGCACGGCGACCTGGAGGTGGCGGTGCGGGCGCTGCACGAGGGGCGGATCTTCCGCTTCCTGACCAAGCCCTGGCAGGACCATCAGCTGCGCCTGTGCGTGGACCAGGCGCTGAGCCAGTACCGGGCCCAGGTCAGTGAACAGCTCCTGCTGGACCGCCTGCAGCAGCAGAATCAGGACCTCTCCCGGCGGCTCGAGGAGATGAAGGCCCTGCGGCGGCGGCTGCAGCAATGGGCCGATTTCTCGCCCGTGGTGATCTACGAGGCCGTAGTGGACGGCGAGGCCTACCGCAACGACTACGTGAGCTCCAATCTGGAGCGGCTGTTCGGTTTCGACCGCATCGCCTTCGTCGGCGACCCCGGCTTCTGGACCGGGAGGGTCCATCCCGATGACCTGCCCCGGCTGCATGAGGCCTTCTCCCGCCTGCGTTCGGAGGATTCGGCCCGGGGCGAGTGCCGCTACCGGGCCCGGGGCGGCGACGAGCAGTGGGTCGAGGTGCTGGACCGGTTCCGCCGCGATTCGATGACCCCTTCGGGCCGGATGCGGATCACCGGCGCCTGGCAGCCGGTGGCCTAGGGGCTCACCCCTTCAGGGCGTGGGCCAGGCGCCGGGTGGTCTGCTCCAGGCGCCGGATCAGGGTCTCCTGGAGCCGCTGGCCGAGCTCCATCTGCACCGGCAGGGAGGCCCACTTCTTCAGCGGCTCCTCGATCCGGAGCACCAGCGCCGGGCCCATGGCGGCAACCGTCGCCGAGCGGCGGCCGCCGCCCAGATAGGCCATCTCGCCGAAGCATTCACCGGCCTGCAGGGTGGCGATCTCCCGCCCGCTCCGCGACACCGTCACCTCGCCCTGGGCCAGGACATGGAGCGCCCGGTCCTCCTCCCCCTCCTCGATGATGGTCTCGCCGTCACCCCAGGCCCGCCAGCTCGCCGCCTTCAGTACCGCCCTGAGGTCGGCCTCCCGCAGCCCCCGGAAGAAATCGAGCGTGGCCAGCAGCTCCAGCCGCTGGCTGTCGGTGAGGGTGCCGCCGTGGAGCAGTTCGTCCTGTACCT
>RFJX01000157.1 GCA_003694425.1 Gammaproteobacteria bacterium | reverse complement strand
CGGCACCACCGCGCCGGGCAAGCCGGGCAATCACATCCCCAGCGGCAATACCTGTGACGATTGCCACAACACCAGCTCCTGGTCGAACGCCAACTTCGACCATTCCAGCGTCACCGGCTCCTGCGCCTCCTGTCACAACGGCTCCACCGCCAGGGGCAAGTCCGGCAACCACATCGCCACCACCAACACCTGCGAGGACTGCCATTCGACCCGTGGCTGGCGTCCCGTCACCCGGGTCGACCACGCCGACGTGATCGGCACCTGCGCCTCCTGCCACAACGGCACCACCGCGCCGGGCAAGCCGGGCAATCACATCCCCAGCGGCAATACCTGTGACGATTGCCACCAGACCCGCGCCTGGACTCCTGCCGTCTTCGACCATTCGGGCGTCACCGGCAGTTGCGTGACCTGTCATAACGGTACGACGGCACCAGGCAAGAATCCGACCCATATCCAGTCGACCAACACCTGTGACGACTGTCATTCCACCCTTGCCTGGAGACCGGTGACCCGGGTCGATCACGGGGCCGTCATGGGCTCCTGCGCCACCTGCCACAACGGGGTTACGGCCAAGGGCAAGCCCGCAGACCATCCCCAGACCGGCAATCAGTGCGATGACTGCCACAACACGCGTGGATGGGGCGGTGCGAAATTCGATCACTCCGGCGTCAGCGGCACCTGCGGCAACTGCCACGCGGGCGACTTCAAGCGTGACAAGCACAAGAAGGTGGAGTCCCCCAAGATCCTCTATACGGCACAGGAACTGACCGACTGCGCCGGAAGCTGCCATGTCTACACCGACAGCAGCCTCAGCACGATCAAGAAGCGTCGCAGCGGCAAGCACAGCACGAGCAAGGACGGCTGGTGACCTGATCGCGTCTACCTGAGTCCGGAAGACTGATGCGCCTCCTCCGGCCGGTGCTGGAGAAGGTCTGCTGCGTTCCGGAAGAGAATATTCGACTTTTGTTGATGAATATGATGCAACTTACTATAATCAAAAAAATTATATTGGAGTCGACGATGCGCCCCAGGGAATGGATCAGGGTCCTGTCCGTGATCCTGTCGCTCTTTCTGTTCGCATCCCAACCGGTCCAGGCCGCCGGCCGCGTGTTGCAGCGCCTGGATGTCGAGGAGAGCCCTAATGGTCCCCTCATTCACCTGCGCTTCAACCTCCCCCTGCTCTACATCACCCATGCCCCGCGCACGGAAGGTGAGGAGCTCGACATCACGCTGAAGCTGCAGGACACCACCTCCGCCGGGACCCTGCCCGAAAGGGAGTCCCTCCCCTACAAGGCCAGTCGGCGCGTCCCCCTGACCGAGGTACGCTTCCGCAATCCCGAAGCTCCGGTCGTGACCCTGTTCTTCAATCACCGGGTCCGCTACGAGGTGCGCAGCACGCCCGATTTCCGTGGGCTGGAGATCCGCCTGATCGGTGAACCGGGATCGGAGACAGGGACCACACCGGTTGCAGGAGAGACGCCTGTCGAACCGGCCTCGACCGGCGAGGCAGGGATCGACCCTTCCCTGCCCTATGTCATCAATCTCGCGTCGACGCTCGAACAGGCCCTGGGGGGCAAGATCCCGGATCTCCCGCTGTTCCATCGCTACCGCCTCTATCTGGCCGACCACGTCGAAGAGGGCAAGACCTGGCATCGCCTGCGGCTGGGATTCTTCGGCAGCAAGGAGGAGGCCGAGGCGTTGCTGCCGCAGCTGAAGGAGTACTTCCCGGAGGCCTGGGTGACCAGGGCGCCGGCAGAGGAGCGCGAACGTTCCGCCGATCTGGTAATCAACCTCGCTGGCCGGACCGCCGAAGAGGTAGCGCAGATCCCCGTTACCGAGCTCAGGACCCCTGAGGGCAAGCCGGTGCAACCGGGCAGCCCGGAGGAGCGGCAGGCCCGGCTGATGGAGGAGGCGCGGCGGGCCATGGCCCTGGGCAACTACAGCCGCGCCATCCAGATCTATACCAAGGTGAGCGAGTCCCCGCCCAATCCCTGGAGCCGACAGGCCCTCGAGTTCCTGGGGCTGGCCCGCGAGAAGAAGGGGCAACGGGCCCAGGCCAGACTGGTCTACGAACAATTCCTCAAGGAGTACCCGGAGGGTGAGGACGCCAGGCGGGTCCAGCAACGCCTGACGGCCCTGCTCACTGCAGGGGAGAGCAAGCCGCGCAAGGTACTGCGCAAGGCGAAGCGGACCGAGGTGGCGGAGCGGGAGGTCGAATACGAGGTCTTCGGCGGCTGGTCACAATTCTACCGGCGCGAGGCCTCCAACACCGACGAGCAGGGCTTTGCGCTGAGCGATTCGGCCCTGGTCAATGACCTGGACGTGACCGGCAGGATCCGCAAGGACCAGTACGAGCTGGATGCCCGGTTCACCGGTGGCTACACCCTCAACTTCCTGAACAACGGGACCCCGCCGGAGAACCGGATCAGCGATGCCTATCTGGAGTTCCTCCAGACCGAGGCGGATCACTCCCTGCGTCTCGGCCGACAGTCACACAGTTCCGACGGGGTGCTGGGACGCTTCGACGGTCTGCTGGCCGGCTATCGGTTCAACAGGATGCTGCGATTCAAGGCCGTGGCGGGCATGCCGGTCGCCTCCACCGTGGAGACCGGGCCCGACTGGGATCGATACTTCTACGGGGTCAGCGCCGATATCGGCCAGATCGCCCAGGCCTGGGACTTCAATCTCTTCTTCATCGAGCAGCGCGCCGACGGGGTGCTGGATCGCCGTGCGGTGGGAGGCGAGGTGCGCTACTTCCGACCGGGGGTATCCATCTTCACCCTGCTCGATTACGACATCTTCTACAGCAAGCTGAACACTTTCCTGATGCTGGGCAATTTCAGCATCGACAAGACCCGCACCAACATCAATATCACTCTCGACTACCGCACCTCACCCCTGCTGACCACCAGCAATGCCATCCAGGGACAGGGGGTGAGCAACCTGGGCAACCTGCTCAATACCGTCACCGAGGAGCAGGCACAGGACCTGGCCGAGGACCGTACCGCCGAGACCTCGACCATCACCCTCGGCCTCACCCAGCAGCTGAGCGAGAAGTTCCAGCTCACCGCCGACATCACCGCCACCGGTACCACCGGCACACCGGCCTCGGGCGGTGTGGACGAGGTGCTCGGTACCGGTACCGACTTCTTCTATTCCACCCAGCTGATCGGCAGCAGCCTGTTCAAGCCGGGTGACGTGAGCATCGTCGGACTGCGTTTCTCCGACGTGAGCACCGCCAATACCATCACCTTCACCTTCAACACCCGTTACCCGGTCACCCGCGAGCTGCGGGTCAACCCCCGCCTGCGTTTCGATCACCGCAAGAACAACGGCTTCACGGAACAGTACACCTTCCGCCCCGAGCTGCGCATCGACTACCGCCTCAAGCGCTGGCTGCAGTTCGAGATCGACCTGGGTGGTGAATGGCTCTGGCAGGAGCAGGACGCCGCCGACAGCACAAAGACCGTCAGCTACTTCGCCAATCTGGGCTACCGGATGGAATTCTGACGGGCGTCCGGAGTCCCGCCCCGCCGGCTTGCGCGCCAGCCCCGGCGGCGGGATGATCCCCCCATGACCTCCCTGCACTACACGGAACAGGGCGAAGGACGACCGCTGGTCATCCTCCACGGCCTGTTCGGCTCCGGGCGCAACTGGCAACGGGTGGCGCGGCGCCTGGCGGAACACTACCGGGTCATCACCCCCGACCTGCGCAACCACGGCCGGTCGCCCCACCTGCCGGGCATGAGTTATCCGGAGATGGCGGCCGATCTGTTCGAACTGATGGAGCGGCTCGACCTGCCCTCCACCCTGCTGATGGGACACAGCATGGGCGGCAAGGTGGCGATGACCGCGGCCCTGCAACAGCCGGAGAAGGTCACGGCCCTGATCGTTGTGGACATCGCCCCGGTTCGCTACCGCCACAGCTTCGAACCGATCTTCCAGGCCCTGAAGTCGATCCCGGTGGAGTGGATCCGGAGTCGCCAGGAGGCGGAGAGGCTGCTGGCCGGATACATCGACGACAGCGTGCTGCGCGCCTTCCTGCTCCAGAACCTGAACCGGGACGAGAGCGGTTTCCACTGGCGTATCAACCTGGATGCAAT
>RFJX01000156.1 GCA_003694425.1 Gammaproteobacteria bacterium | reverse complement strand
CGGCAGGATGAGAACCGGGGGAATGGCAGAGAGTTTCACTGGGGCGTCGCCAAGCGGTAAGGCACGGGGTTTTGATCCCCGCATTCGCAGGTTCGACAGATTTGCCGGGAGCAAATCTGGACGGCGAAGCCGGCCCCGCAGGGGCGAGGCCCAGGGATGGGCCGAGCAGGACTGCCGGGACGGCAGGATGAGAACCGGGGGAATGGCAGAGAGTTTCACTGGGGCGTCGCCAAGCGGTAAGGCACGGGGTTTTGATCCCCGCATTCGCAGGTTCGAATCCTGCCGCCCCAGCCAAACGCAATCGGGAGTCTTCGAACCATGATGATCTTCACCGGCAATGCGAACCGCCCGCTGGCCGAGGCCATTGCCGAACATGCCGAGGTCGTCCTCGGCAAGGCCGTCGTCGGCACCTTCAGCGACGGCGAGGTGATGGTCGAGATCCAGGAGAACGTCCGCGGACGGGATGTCTACGTCGTGCAGTCCACCTGCGCCCCGAGCAACGACAACCTGATGGAACTGCTGGTGATGATCGACGCCCTGCGCCGGGCCTCGGCGGCACGCATCACCGCCGTGATCCCCTACATGGGCTACTCCCGCCAGGACCGCCGGCCCCGCTCCGCCCGGGTCCCCATCTCGGCCAAGGTGGTGGCCAACATGATCTCCGTGGTCGGGACCGACCGTGCGCTCACCGTCGACCTGCATGCCGACCAGATCCAGGGCTTCTTCGACATCCCCCTGGACAACGTCTACGCCTCGCCGGTACTGCTGGGTGACGTCTGGAAGCACAAGTACGAGAACCTGATGGTGGTCTCGCCCGACGTCGGCGGCGTGGTCCGCGCGCGGGCCCTGGCCAAGCGGCTGGACGATGCCGATCTGGCCATCATCGACAAGCGCCGTCCGCAGGCCAATCAGGCGGAGGTGATGAACATCATCGGCGATGTGGAGGGACGCAGCTGCGTGATCATCGACGACATCGTCGATACCGCGGGCACCCTCTGCAATGCCGCGGCGGCGCTGAAGGAGCACGGGGCCATCGGCGTGTACGCCTACTGTACCCACGCCGTGCTCTCGGGCCCGGCGGTCAGACGTATCGCCGAATCGGAGCTCGACGAGCTGGTGGTGACCGACACCATCCCGCTCTCGCCCGAGGCCCGGGCCGAGCCCCGGATCCGCCAGCTCAGTGTCGCCGCCCTGCTGGCGGAGAGCATGCGGCGGATCGGCAGCGGTGAATCGCTCAGTTCCATGTTCGTGGACTGAGGCCGGAGGAGAACGTGGCGTCACGGCGCCGCCCCGTCAGGCCCATGGAGGACCTGGCGGATACCGAGGACCATGTCCCTGGTCGCGGGGAGATGGTCATTTTCTGGAAATATCAGGAGAATACAGATGAGTGATTTCGTTCTCACCGCCCACAGGCGCGACGATCAGGGGAAGGGTGCGAGCCGCCGCCTGCGTCGCCAGGGCATGCTGCCCGCAATCGTTTATGGCGGGCACAAGGACCCCATGGCCATCACCCTGGAGCAGCGCGAGGTACTGCGCAATCTCGAGGAGGAGGCCTTCTACACCCAGATCATCGACCTGGACCTGGAGGGGAAGAAGGAACAGGTGGTCCTCAAGGACATGCAGCGTCACCCCTTCAAGCCCATCGTGCTGCACGTCGATCTCCAGCGCGTGGTCGCCGGTGAGGCGCTGGAGGTGGTGGTGCCGCTGCATTTCGTCAACGAGGAGACCTGCATCGGCGTGAAGCAGCAGGGCGGCATGATCGTGCACTCCATGACCGAGGTGCGGGTGCGCTGCCTGCCGAAGGACATCCCCGAATACATCGAGATCGACGTCCAGCCGCTGGAGCTCGGCGATGTGGTCCACCTCAGCGAGCTGCGCCTCCCTGCCGGGGTCGAGCTGAGTTCGGACTACCAGGAAGAGAGCCTGGAGCAGCCGGTGGTCTCGGTCCACCAGATGAAGGTGGCGGAGGTCGAGGCCGAGGCCGAAGCGGAAGCCGAGGGCGAGATCCCCGAAGGCGAGGCGCCGGAGGAGGGGGGCGAGGAGTAGCCCCTCTCTCCTGGCCCCATGGCCGCGCCCGCTCTCGTGGTGGGCCTGGGAAACCCGGGCCCGCGCTACGCAGATACCCGTCACAATGCCGGTGTCTGGTGCCTGGAGGCCTTCGCCCGCCGGCTCGGCGTGACCTTCCGCCACGAGGCGCGCTTTCACGCCAGCCTGGCCCGTTATGACGGCCCCGCCGGCAGCTGCAGGTTGCTGCGGCCGGAGACCTTCATGAACGACAGCGGCCGCGCGGTGGCGGCGGCGGCACGCTACTTTCGCGTGCCGGTCGAGGCGATCCTGGTGATCCACGACGACCTCGACCTGCCGCCGGGCGCGGTGCGCCTGAAGCAGGGTGGTGGTGACGGCGGCCACAACGGCCTGAAGGACATCATCCGCTGCCTCGGCGGCCGGGACTTCGTGCGCCTGCGCCTCGGCATCGGGCACCCGGGGTCGCGCGAGGAGGTGGTCTCCTATGTGCTGGCTCCCCCCCGGATGGAGGAGCGGATCCTGATCGAGCGGGCCATCGATGCGGCTGTGGAGGAGCTGCCGCTGCTGCTGGCCGGAAGCTGGGAGCAGGCGATGACCCGTCTGCACGCGATCGCGCCCTGAAGGCCCGGCCGGCCGATCGGAAGAAGAACCCTCCGGACCATTGCAGAGAGGCTGGAACGATGTTTGATCGCCTGAAGGAAGATATCGCCTGCGTCTTCGAGCGTGACCCGGCGGCCCGCTCCACCATCGAGGTGCTGACCGCCTACCCGGGGCTGCACGCCATTCTGATGCACCGCCTGGCCCACTGGCTCTGGTGCCACCACTGGTACTGGCTGGGCCGGATGGTCTCGCACATCTCCCGCTGGCTGACCGGGATCGAGATCCACCCGGGGGCCCGCATCGGCCGCCGTTTCTTCATCGACCACGGCATGGGGGTGGTGATCGGCGAGACCTCGGAGATCGCCGATGACGTCACCCTCTATCACGGGGTGACGCTCGGCGGCACCACCTGGCAGAAGGTCAAGCGCCACCCCACCCTGGAGCGTGGCGTCGTGGTCGGTGCCGGGGCCAAGGTGCTCGGCCCGATCACGGTCGGGGAGAACGCCCGCATCGGCTCCAATGCCGTGGTGGTCAGGGACGTGCCGGCCGGCGCCTCGGTCGTCGGCGTCCCGGGTCACGTGGTCAAGCCCAGGACCGCGGGGCGCAAGCGGAGAGCGGAAATGGCGAAGAAGATCGGCTTCGATGCCTACGGCGAGGTCCAGGGGATGCCCGATCCGGTGCAGCAGGCGATCGACTCCCTCCTCGACCACCTGCACAAGGTGGAGCAGAAGCTGGAGCGGCTGGAATCCAGGCTGGGGGAGAGCGGGGCCCCCGGAGAAGGGGGGCAGGACGGCGGCAAGGAGGCGTGAGAAGGGTCTCCGGCGCGAAGCTGTGACCGACCTCCTGTCTGTCACGGCCGGGCCCTGATCGGTGCCCGTCCCCATTACTTGACAAAAATACTCTGGAAAGGGATGATCCTCGGGTGACAGGGTCGCCCCGGGTGGCCCTCCGGCCGCCGGAGCGGGCCGTCCCGGCCCCGTCCATGCCATGGACGCCCCGGCTCACCATGTCGAGTTGCAGCAGGAGGCAACGATGCGCCTGACGACCAAAGGCCGCTACGCGGTCACCGCAATGCTGGACCTGGCCCTGCACGCGGGGGAGGGGCCCGTTGCGCTGGTCGAGATCTCCCAGCGTCAGGGCATCTCCCTCTCCTACCTGGAACAGCTGTTCGCCCGCCTGCGGCGCAACGGTCTGGTGAGGAGCACGCGCGGTCCCGGCGGAGGCTACCAGCTGGCCCGCGATGGTGAGGCCATTTCCGTGGCCGACGTGATCACCGCGGTGGACGAGAATGTCGACGCCACCCGCTGCGGCGGCGCCGGCAACTGTCAGGGCGACACCCCCTGCATCACCCACTACCTGTGGCAGGGTCTGAGCGAACAGATCTACCAGTTCCTCGACGGGATCTCGCTGCACGACCTGGTGGAGCAGAACCTGGCCCGCGAGGATGCCCCGCCCGCGGAGCAGATCGTCCATGCCATCGGCGATCGCCGGGGGCGACTGAGGAAATGAGGACGAGAAGATGAAACGCGAGATCACCCTCAGCGAGGCTGCCGCCACCCACGTGCGCCGCATCCTCGCGGCCGACCCCGGGGCCATCGGCCTGCGGGTCGGGGTGCGCCCCGCCGGCTGCTCCGGCCACACCTATCATGTCGAGCCGGCCAGGGAGGCGGGTGAACAGGACGAGTCGTTCGAATCACGCGGGATCCGCATCGTGGTCGACCGCGACAGCCTGCCCTTCCTGGTAGGCACCGAGATCGACTACGTGCGCGAGGGACTCAATGCCGGCCTGCGATTCAACAACCCGAACGTCGCCGCCACCTGCGGCTGCGGCGAGAGCTTCAGCGTCTCATGAGCGGTCATTCACCGGAACAGCTCGTCGGCCGGGAGTACCAGGCCGGTTTCGTCACCGAGATCGAGGAGGAGAGCCTCCCGCCGGGGCTGGACGAATCGATCATCCGGGCCATCTCCGCGCGCAAGGGCGAGCCGGAGTGGATGCTCGAGTGGCGCCTTCAGGCCTACCACAAGTGGCTGGAGATGGAGGAGCCGCGCTGGGCCCACGTCCACCATGACCCGATCGACTACCAGGCCATCTGCTACTACTCGGCGCCGAAGACCGGCGAGGGGCCGAAGAGCCTGGACGAGGTGGACCCCAAGCTGCTGGAGACCTACGAGAAGCTCGGCATCCCCCTCCACGAGCGGGCGGCGCTGGCCGGGGTGGCGGTGGACGCGGTGTTCGACTCGGTCTCCGTGGCCACCACCTTCAAGGAGAAGCTGGCCGAGGCGGGGGTGATCTTCTGCCCCATCTCCGAGGCGATCCGGGAGCACCCCGAGCTGGTCCGGAAGTACCTCGGTTCGGTGGTCCCGCAGGGGGACAACTTCTACGCCGCCCTCAACTCCG
Source organism: Gammaproteobacteria bacterium (assembly GCA_003694425.1). Lineage (GTDB taxonomy): Bacteria > Pseudomonadota > Gammaproteobacteria > J113 > J113 > J113. Next base: position 1,118 of record RFJX01000156.1, on the reverse strand, counting down.
CGGTCTTCTCCGACGGCTCCTTCGTCTACGTCCCGAAGGGGGTGCGCTGCCCGATGGAGCTCTCCACCTATTTCCGCATCAACGCGGCCAAGACCGGCCAGTTCGAGCGCACCCTGATCATCGTCGAGGAGGGGGGCTACGTCAGCTACCTGGAGGGCTGCACCGCGCCGATGCGGGACGAGAACCAGCTCCACGCCGCGGTGGTCGAGCTGGTCGCCCTGGACGAGGCCGAGATCAAGTACTCCACGGTCCAGAACTGGTACCCCGGCGACGAGCAGGGGCGCGGCGGCATCTACAACTTCGTCACCAAGCGGGGCGACTGCCGCGGTCACCGCTCCAAGATCTCCTGGACCCAGGTGGAGACCGGCTCGGCCATCACCTGGAAGTACCCGAGCTGTGTCCTGCGCGGGGACGGCTCGGTGGGCGAGTTCTATTCGGTGGCGGTCACCAACAACCTGCAGCAGGCCGACACCGGCACCAAGATGGTCCACATCGGCCGCAACACCCGCTCCACCATCATCTCCAAGGGGATCTCGGCCGGGCGGGCGCAGAACGCCTACCGCGGGCTGGTGCGCATCGCCGGCAGCGCCGAGGGGGCGCGCAACTACACCCAGTGCGACTCCCTGCTGATCGGCGACAAGTGCGGCGCCCACACCTTCCCCTACATCGAGGTGAAGAACCCCAGCGCCCAGGTCGAGCACGAGGCCTCCACCTCCAAGGTGAGCGAGGACCAGCTCTTCTACGCCCGCAGCCGCGGGATCCGCGAGGAGGACGCGGTCAACATGATCGTCAACGGCTTCTGCCGCGAGGTGTTCCGGGAGCTGCCGATGGAATTCGCCGTCGAGGCCCAGAAACTGCTCAACGTCTCCCTCGAGGGGGCGGTGGGATGATCAGGATCCACCGCAGAGGCGCAGAGGACGCAGAGCTGGCAATGCTGTCGGCCGTCGGCCATCGGCCTTCGGCGAAAGGGCCGGTGTCCGAACCGCGCGTGGGCTTTCGTTGCCGGAAGAACTCTGCGCCCTCTGCGCCTCTGCGGTGAACAACAGGAACCGAACCATGACCCAGGCCATGCTGGAAATCGAGAACCTCCACGTAGCGGTGGAGGACAAGCCCATCCT
>RFJX01000155.1 GCA_003694425.1 Gammaproteobacteria bacterium | reverse complement strand
GGGTGCGGTTTTCCGGGTCGATCTTCAGCCCCATCTCGATGAAACCGAGTGCCTTCAGCCCGTCGTTGCGCGCCACCGCCTCCTCCGCCAGCAGGGCATAGCGCTCGGCAATCTGCTTCAGCCCCCGGCGCGCCTCCTCGCTGGCCGGGTCGATCTCCAGCATCCGGGAGAAATAGTAATAGGCGTTGTCCTTCGGCGGCGTCACCAGGCGATATTCCGCCAGGCTGTGACGGCCCAGCCAGGAGAGCGCCCGCAGGACCTTCTCCTCATCCAGCTTCAGCGGCTGCCTGGCGGCCGGGGCGGGGGGCGGAGGGCGCAGATCGGGGATCTGTTCGGGCACCTGGACCACCTCCGGCCCGTTCTCCAGGAGCCGGTGCTCCAGGTACTTCACGCCGGCGAAGAAGGTCACCGCCAGAAACAGGAGCACGCCGAGGAGGGTGTGACGGCGGCCGCCCTCCACGGCCGCGGCCGGGGGCTCTGCGGCAGGGGGTGCGACCACCGGATGCTCTCCGGTGATGTCGATCTCCGGCGCCCTGACCAGGGCCTCACGGCTGCCGAACAGGCCGCTGCGCTGCATCCTCTCGATGTAGTCGATCATGCTGCGGGCGTCGCGGAAGCGGTCACGCGGCCGTTTCGCCAGCAGCAGCTCCAGCAGCTCCTGATAGACCTCCAGATCCGGGGGCAGCTTCGGGATGGGCGCCTGCCGGTGGAGCATCAGGATCTCCACCACGGTCCGTCCCTCGTAGGGTTTGCGGCCGGTGAGCATCTCGTGGAAGATGACCCCCAGGCTGTAGAGATCGGCGCGACCGTCCACAGCGCCCCCTTCGGCCTGTTCCGGCGCCATGTAGTTGGGGCTGCCGACGAACAGGCCGGTGGAGGTCAGGTCATGGTCGATGGCGGTCTGCTTGGCGATGCCGAAGTCGGTCAGCAGGGGCGTCTCCTCGTCGCGGAACAGGATGTTCCCCGGTTTCACGTCGCGGTGGATGATCCCGCGCTGATGGACCGCATCCAGGGCGCTGCCGATCTTCAGCAGCAGCTCCAGCGCCTTCTCCGGGACCGAGAATTCGGCCATCCGCTGCTTGAGGTCTCCCCCCTCGACATATTCCATCGAGATGTAGATCACCTCGTCGGCGATGCCGATGTCGTAGATGGTGATGATGTTGGGGTGGCGCAGGGAGGCGACGATGCGCCCCTCGTTGAGAAAGCGCTCGACGCTCTCGGCGGTATCGGCGGGTCCCGGCGAGAGCACCTTGAGCACCACCTGGCGCTCGAGCGACTCCTGGATGGCAAGGTAGGCCGTGGCCATGCCACCCTTGCCGATCGGCCGTATGATCCTGTAGCCGGGGATCTCCATCAGGTCATTATAGTCACCGGCACCGGCGGGACCGTCAACCGGGTTCACCCGCCGGAGGCGCGCAGCCGGCGGGCGATGGCATCCACCGCCAGCACCAGCAACAGGCCGCCTGCGGCCAGCGCGACCACCAGCACGAAATCCCCCCCGGCCGCGGGGTCGGGCCAGCGCGGATGGCTCTGCAGGGGGACCTGACGGCCGGCCACGCTGGCGTAGATGCGTTCCTGCCAGGGCCAGATCCGCCACAGCGAGGCGATGAGAAAACCGGTGATGACCGCCATCACCGGATGGTAGAAGCGCACCAGCAGCCAGGAGAGGAGCCGGGAGAAGAGGGCGAGCCCGGCGGCGGCGCCGACGGCGAAGGGCAGCAGGACCCGCAGATCGAAACTGCCGACCGCCTCCAGCACATAGGCATACTTGTTCAGCAGCAACAGGATGTAGGATCCGGAGATCCCGGGCAGGATCATGGCGCAGATCGCCAGGGAGCCGCTGAACATCACGAACCACCAGGTCTCGGGCGTGGCCACCGGCACCAGATTCAGCACCAGCGCCGCGAGCCCCGCGCCCAGCAGGAGATGGCCGATATCGACCAGGCCCCGGATCCGCAGCTCGCGCCACAGCACCAGCACCGAGCCTCCGATGAGGCCGAAGAAGAGCCCGTAGACCGGCTCCGGGTGGACCCGCAGCAGTCGCGGCAGGGGGATGACGTGGGTGAAGAACCAGAGGGCAGTGCCTATTCCGGTCAGCAGGGGGAGGAGGAAGGGGAGATGCGGTCGGCGCAGCGCCGTGGCGAGGTCCAGCCGCAGCAGCGCGCCCAGCCAGGCCAGATCGAAGGAGCGGATGGCGGCGAGGAGCTGCGGATAGATACCCAGAACGAAGGCCATGGTCCCTCCGCTGATCCCCGGGACCACGTCCGCGGCCCCCATGCAGAATCCCTTGAGCGCGGTGAGCAGGGCCTGCAGCGGCGCCGGCCTGTCACCCTCCCCGCTCACCGGCGGTGACAGGATGCGCTGAGCTCGTGCACCGCGTCGACCAGGAGCCGCACCTGTTCCGGATCCACCTGAGGGGTGACGCCGTGCCCCAGGTTGAATACGTGGCCCGGTCCCTCGCCATAGGCCGCCAGCACGTCGGCCACCCCCTGGCGCAGCCGCTGGGGGGAGGCATAGAGCATTTCCGGATCGAGGTTGCCCTGCAGCGCCACCCGCTGCCCGACCCGCTCACGGGCCGAACCGAGGTCACAGACCCAGTCGATACCAACGGCGTCGCAGCCGCTCGCGGCGATCGACTCCAGCCACAGTCCTCCCCCCTTGGTGAAGAGGATCGCCGGGATCCGGCGCCCTTCCCGCTCCCGCTGCAGCCCCTCCACGATGCGCCGCATGTAGGGCAGGGAGAACTCGTGGTAGTCCGGGGTGCTGAGGACGCCGCCCCAGGTATCGAACACCATCACCACATCCACGCCGGCGGCGATCTGGGCGTTGAGGTAGGCGGTCGCCGCACGGGAGAGCTTGTCCAGCAGGGAGTGCATGGCCCGGGGCTCGTCGTACATCAGCTTCTTGGCCAGGCGGAATTCCCGGCTGCCGCCCCCCTCCACCATGTAGGTGGCGAGGGTCCAGGGGCTGCCGCAGAAGCCGATGAGAGGAACGGCACCGGCCAGCTCCCGCCGGATGAGCCGTACCGCCTCCATCACGTAACCCAGCTCCAGCTCCGGGTCGGGTATCCCGAGCGCCTCGATGGCGGCGACATCGCGCACCGGTCGCTCGAAGCGGGGGCCGATGCCCTCGTCGAGCGAGAGCCCGAGCCCCATGGCGTCGGGAATGGTGAGGATGTCGGAGAAGAGGATGGCCGCGTCCAGGTCATAGCGGCGCAGCGGCTGGAGGGTCACCTCACAGGCGAGTTCCGGGGTCCGGCAGAGGGTGACGAAATCCCCCGCCTGCGCCCGGGTGGCGCGATACTCCGGCAGGTAGCGCCCCGCCTGGCGCATCAGCCACACCGGCGTGCAATCCACCGGCTGGCGCATCAGCGCCTTCAGCAGGCGGTCGTTTTTTATTGTACTCACCACGGAGGCACAGAGGGCACGGAGTTTTTCTGGTTACAGGCTACCGGGCGCTTCGAAAAACTCGAAGTGCCTACTCCGCACAAGGATGTGCGGCGGAACCAAAGCCTGCATGGCATTGATCCCGAAGGAACTGCGAAATCACATTTTGCGGTCCCGGCAAGAAAAACCGCTCCGGACAGCGGTTTTTCGATGTTCCCTACAGACTTCACCCGACAAGGAGTCGAATAGCCGATCCCCTGACGAGAGGGAATGATGACCGGGTATTGATTGCAAAACACACTATCCCCTCCGTGATCTCCGTGCCTCCGTGGTGAACCCGATTCTCAGCGGGGCAGGACGGAGGAGCCCATCAGGTATTCGTCCACGGCGCGGGCGCACTGGCGGCCTTCGCGGATGGCCCAGACCACCAGGGACTGGCCGCGGCGCATGTCGCCGGCGGCGAACACGCCCTCGATGGAGGTGTGATAGGCCTTCTCGCCCCCGGTCGCGCCGCGGACGTTGCCGCGGTCGTCCAGCTCGACCCCCAGCTGCTGCAGCAGACCCTCGTGCACCGGATGGACGAAGCCCATGGCCAGGAGCACCAGATCGGCCGGCAGCTCGAACTCCGAGCCCTTCACCTCGGACATCTGCCAGCGCCCCTGTTCGTCCCGGTTCCATTCCACCTTCACGCAGCGGATCGCCTTCACATGCCCGTTCTCGTCTCCGATGAAGGCCTTGGTGGAGACCGACCACATGCGCTCGCACCCCTCCTCCTGGGAGGTGGAGGTGCGCAGGCGGTTGGGCCAGTAGGGCCAGGTGGTGAGCTTGTCCTCCTTCTCGGGGGGACGGGGCAGGATCTCGAGCTGGGTGATGGAGCGGGCGCCGTGGCGATTGGAGGTGCCGATGCAGTCGGAGCCGGTATCGCCACCACCGATGACGATGACGTGGCGGTCGTGCGCGTCGATGAATTCGTCGTCCCGCAGGGGGACTCCCTGGACCCGCTTGCTGTTGGCGCGGAGAAACTCCATGGCGAAGTGGATCCCCTCCAGCTCCCGCCCCGGCACCTCGAGGTCACGCGGCTGCTCGGACCCGCCCGCCAGGACGATGACGTCATACTGCTCGCGCAGCTGCTCCAGCGGCACGTTGGCGCCGACATGGGCATTGGTGTGGAAGTTGACCCCTTCGGTGCGCATCTGGCTGATGCGCCGGTCGATCAGCCTCTTGTTGAGCTTGAAATCGGGGATGCCGTAGCGCAGCAGGCCGCCGATCCGGTCCTGTTTCTCGAACACGTCCACCTCGTGACCGGCGCGGGCGAGCTGCTGGGCGCAGGCCAGTCCCGCCGGGCCGGAGCCCACCACCGCGACCCGCTTCCCGGTGCGGTGCCGCGGCACCAGAGGCTTGATCCAGCCCTCCTCCCAGGCCCGGTCGACGATGGCGCACTCGATGCTCTTGATGGTGACCGGATTGTCGTCGAGGTTCAGGGTGCAGGCCGCCTCGCAGGGGGCCGGGCAGATCCGGCCGGTGAACTCGGGGAAGTTGTTGGTGGAATGGAGCACCTCGATCGCCTCGCGCCACTTGCCGCGATAGACCAGGTCGTTCCAGTCCGGGATCAGGTTGTCCACCGGGCAGCCACTGTGGCAGTAGGGGATGCCGCAGTCCATGCAACGGGCCCCCTGGACCTTCAGGTCCTCCTCCTTCAGCGGGATCACGAACTCGTCGTAGTTGGTCACCCGGTCCGCGACCGGCTTGTAGCCGCGATCGAGACGCTCGTATTCGAGAAATCCGGTTGGCTTACCCATTCTGTGCCACTCCTTCCACGACGCGCTCTCCCTGCGGGCGGGAACAGCGCTGCTGTTTCTGCATCTCCAGCAGGGCGCGGCGATAGTCCACCGGCATCACCTTGACGAAGCGCGGCAGGTACTCGTCCCAGTTCTCCAGGATCCGGGCGGCCACCTCGCTGGCGGTATAGTGATGGTGCTGCTGGATCAGCTGCTTCAGGCGGATGGCGTCGAAGCGGGTCATGTCGTGGCTGACATCGACCATGCCGTGGGTCTCCAGGTCACCACCCAGGTGCTCCAGTTCCTCCAGCAGCTCGTCCTCCTCGGGGATCGGCTCCAGCTCCACCATCGCCAGGTTGCAGCGGTCGGCGAAGTCGCCCGCCTCGTCGAGGACATAGGCGATGCCACCCGACATGCCGGCGGCGAAGTTGCGGCCCGTGCCACCAAGGCAGACCACCACACCCCCGGTCATGTACTCGCAGCCATGATCGCCGACCCCCTCGACCACCGCGGTGGCGCCGGAGTTGCGCACGCAGAAGCGCTCGCCCGCCACTCCGCGGAAGAAGCACTCGCCGCTGATCGCCCCGTAGAGCACGGTGTTGCCGACGATGATGTTCTCCTCGGCCTTGCCAATGCCGCTGGCCGCGGGTGGATAGATCACGATCCGCCCGCCCGAGAGACCCTTGCCGACGTAATCGTTCGCCTCTCCTTCCAGCTCCAGGGTGATCCCCTTCGCCAGCCAGGCGCCGAAGGACTGTCCGGCGATGCCACGGGCCCGGACATGGATGGAGTCGTCCGGCAGCCCGGCATGGCCGTAACGGGTGGCCACTTCACCGGAGAGCATGGCGCCGATGGTGCGGTTGTAGTTGTGCACCGCGGTCTCGATGGAGACCGGCTCCCGCCGCTCCAGGGCCGGGCCGGCCTGCTCGATCAGACGATGGTCCAGGGCGCGCTCCAGGCCGTGGTCCTGCTGTTCGCAGTTGTAGGTGGCCACCTCCGGCCCCACCTCCGGCACCCTCAGCAGGGCGGAGAAGTCCAGCCCCTTCGCCTTCCAGTGCTCCACCGGCTGGCGCATCCGCAGCCGGTCGGCCCGTCCGATCATCTCGTTGATGGTGCGGAATCCGAGCTTCGCCATGATCCGCCGCAGCTCCTCGGCGACGAAGAAGAAATAGTTGATCACGTGCTCCGGCTTGCCGACGAACCGCCTGCGCAGCTCGGGGTCCTGGGTCGCCACCCCCACCGGGCAGGTGTTGAGGTGGCACTTGCGCATCATGATGCATCCCTCGGCGATGAGCGGCGCGGTGGCGAAGCCGAACTCGTCGGCCCCCAGCAGGGCGCCGATGGCCACGTCGCGGCCTGTCCGCAGCCCTCCGTCGACCTGCACCGCGATGCGCCCGCGCAGGCGGTTCAGCACCAGCGTCTGGTGGGTCTCGGCCAGGCCGATCTCCCAGGGCAGGCCCGCGTGCTTGATGGAGGTCAGCGGTGAGGCGCCGGTGCCGCCGTCATACCCGGCGATGGTGACGTGGTCGGCATGGGCCTTGGAGACACCGGCCGCAACCGTCCCGACCCCCACCTCGGAAACCAGCTTGACCGAGATCCGGGCCTTGGGGTTGACGTTCTTCAGGTCGTGGATCAGCTGCGCCAGGTCCTCGATGGAATAGATGTCGTGGTGCGGCGGCGGCGAGATCAGGCCCACGCCGGGTGTGGAATGGCGCACCCGGGCGATGGTCTGGTTGACCTTGTGGCCGGGCAGCTGTCCCCCCTCGCCCGGCTTGGCGCCCTGGGCGATCTTGATCTGGATGTCGTCGGCGTTGACCAGGTATTC
>RFJX01000154.1 GCA_003694425.1 Gammaproteobacteria bacterium | reverse complement strand
GTGTATGAAAGGTGGAGATGCGGGGAGAACCGGAGTCCCGCTCACCGCAGAGCTCAGCGACCCGCTGGCGCATCTCCCGGGCGGCCTTGTTGGTGAAGGTGACGGCCGTGATCCGGGCTGGTTCCAGGCCCTGGTTGCGGATGAGATGGGCGATCTTGTGGGTGATGACCCGGGTCTTTCCGCTGCCGGCCCCGGCCAGTACCAGCAGGGGGCCGTCGACGTAGCGGACCGCGTCGCGCTGTGCGGGGTTCAGGCCTGACACTTCAGGCGTCGAGGTCGGGGATGAGTTTGCTGCGCAGCCGGTTGATCTCGTCCTTGAGCATCAGTTTGCGTTTCTTCATGCGCCTCAGTTGCAGCTGGTCGACATAGGGCTGGTCATGGAGGCGGTCGATGGCGTCGTCGAGGTCGCGGTGCTCCACCTCCAGCTCGGTTATCCGGTGCCGGATCCTCGCCAGTTGATCGCTGTCCACCATCATGCCCCGCCTCTCACCTGCTCACCTTAGCACAAAATCGGAACCATCCGGAGGCGGCGATCCGCATCCGGCGCCGGTGCCGATCTGTGAACTGCTTCACGGACCCTCGCCGCCAATCTGCCTTAATGGAAGGCCGCTGAAACCCCGGAGTCGCACGAGTGGCCAAGAAGGCATTGCATCGAACCCAGGAGGCCCTGTCCTCACCCCCGGAGCCGGAACTCCTGGCCGCTTTCGAACCCCTTGGCACCCTGGAAGCCGGCGTCCTCGCCCGGCTTGCCGGCCGCTCCCGTCTCGTCGGCGTGGCGGCGGGTGAGTTGCTGTTCCGGCAGGGGGAACGGGACTCCGAGGTCTACTACCTGTACCAGGGGGAGCTCCAGCTGGAGAATGAACAGGGGCCTGTCAGGAGGCTCGGATCGGGCAGCGAGGCCGCCCGCCAGCGGCTGCCCGACCTGCAGCCGCGGATGCTCTCTGCCCGCGCCTCCGGGGAGGCCGTGGTGATCGCCATCCCCCGGCCTGACTACGAGCAGGCCCTGGCCGAGGCGCGCAGGCGGGAGGAAGCCTCCGGCCACGGCGAGGAGGACTGGATGCTGCGCCTGCTCCAGTCGGAGCTTTTCCTGCATCTTCCCCCATCCGGGATCCAGCGCATCTTCACTGCCCTGGAGCCCAGGCCGCTGAGCCGTGGGGAACAGGTGGTGCAGGCGGGCGAGCCCCTCTCCGGCTTCTCCTTCGTCCTCAGGGGGCGCTGTCGCCTGCAGGCCGGAGACGGGACCGGGGTGACCCTCGGACCGGGGGACTGGTTCGGCGAGGAGGCGCTGCTGGAGCAGGCCCGGGCCCACAGCACCATTACCGTGCTGGAGGAGGGCGAGATGATGTTCCTCCCGGGTGAGGTCTTCCGCGAACTGGTGGGGGAACCGCTGGTGCAGCGAATCTCACCGGACGCGGCACGAACGCGCGTGGCGGCCGGAGAGGGGCGCTGGGTGGACGTGCGGCAGCCCGCCGAGTATCTGGACAACGGGCTGGAGGAGAGTGTCAACCTCCCTCTGGGCCGGCTGCGGGAGGTGGCCGCCGGGCTCTCCGGGGAGCAGGGCTATGTTCTCTACTGCGATGATGGCCGGCGCAGTGCCATTGCCGCCTTCCTGCTGGCCGCGAGGGGGATCGAAGCGGTCTGTGTCAGCGGTGGGCTGCCACTGGAGAGCGGCTCCGGCGAGTCCGTCTCCCCTCCCGTGTTACGGAAGCTGCGGCAGGAGCTGGGGGAGGTGAAGCAGGCCCTCGAGCAGGTACTGACGGAACGCCAGGAGGCGCAGCGCAGGACCGCCGAGGAGCAGGCGCGTCTGCGCCATGACCTGGAGGCGATGCGGGCGACCCTGCAGGAGACCCGCACCCTGCACCTGCAGCTCGCCGAGCTGCGGCAGGAGGTGGAGGAACGGCTGGTGGAGTTGCGCCGTGACCAGGAATCCTGGAATCAGCGGCTCCAGGAGCAGGCCAGCAGCCGGCTCAAGAGCCTGTTGAGCCGGGATCGGGGGCTGCTGGAGCGCTACCGTGGCGAACAGGAACAGCAGCTGGCGCGGCTGCAGAAGACCTGTCAGGGCCTGCAGGAGGGGCTGGAGGAGCAGCGCCTGCGCAGCTCCGCCATCGAGCGCCTGCGGGAGACGCTCGGCAGGCTGGAGGAGGAGGCCGGCCGCCAGCGGGAGATGGGCAGGTCCATGGAGGCGCGCTGGCGGGAGCAGCTGGCCGCTGCCCTGCGGGAGGAGCGGGAACGGATCGGGCGACTTCTGGAAGAGCGTCTCGGGGAGGGGGGGCCAGGCATGGGCGATCGTGCCGAGCTGGAGGCCCTGGCACGCAAGGTGGCACTGGAGGAAACGCGGATCCTGCTGGCCGAGTATGAATCGGGCCGGCAGGAACAGCATCGCCAGGAACAGGAGGAGTTGCGCCAGCAGCGCCTGCAGCTCGAACACGATGCCGCCCGGATCCGGGAGACGCTGGACGCGGTGGACAAGATCAGGAGTGAGGCGCGTCAGACCCTGGACAGCGCGAGTGCGGAGGTGGAGGCGCTGCGGCGCAGCCGGGAGGAGGCGAGCCGCCATGGCGGCAAGGATGAGATCGAACGCATCGACCGGGAGCTGCAGCAGATCAACCGGAAGGTCGCCGAGGCCAGCAGCCGTCTGCGCATGAGCGAGGGACTCCGGAGCGAGGCGGACGCGGCCCTCAGGGCCAACCGTGAAGAACTCGACCGGCAGGCCCGCCGGGAGGCAGCCCTGCAGGCGCGCCTGCACCAGGAGCTGGAAGAGTGGCTGAGCGAACAGAAGGGCACGGGTGACGGGTTCGCCCGCGGTCGGGGGGAACAGGAGATGGAGGAACTCCTCAGACGCTCCCGTCTGCAGGCCTCGCGGCGCAAGGCCCACGACCTGAGGCTGCAGGAGGAGCTCCGCGAGCAGCTCGGCGGGAAGGAGTGATCGCCGGACTTGGCCCGCCTGGCCCCACAGGCGCTACAATCGGGACAGTCGATCCCGGAATCCGCCAATGTCTGATCATCCTGACCTGCCCGGACTGCTGCGGGACAGGCCTCCGATCAAGGGACTTCCCGCCGCCTGTCAGGAGGAGCTGTGCCGCTCCGCCACCCTGGTCGAGTATCCACAGGGCGCCTATCCGTTCCGCCAGGGCCAGGAGGACAATGACACGCTCTATCTCCTGGAGGGAAAACTGGCCCTCGAGGCGGATGGAGAGGTGGTCAGGACCCTGGATGCAGGGCAACCCGATGCGCTCTATCCCGTCGCCCAGCTGCAGCCCCGCCAGTGGTCGGGCCGCGCCCTCACGCCGGTCAGCATGGTCCGGGTGGACCGGGGCCTGCTCGAGCGGCTGCTCAGTGGCCAGCAGGGGGAAGAGGAGCTGACCGTAGGGGAGATCACCACCTCCGGGGAGACGGACTGGATGACCCGGATGCTGCAGTCGGAGCTCTTCGCCCGGATGCCCGCGCACAACATCCAGCGGATATTCGGCGCCCTGGAGGAGATCGAGATCGAACCCGGTACCGAGGTGGTCCGCCAGGGTGAACCCGGGGATTACTATTACATCATCGGGCAGGGCCGGTTCGAGGTGAGTCGCAAGGACCCCGCCAGCGGAGAGGTGGTCAGGCTGGCCGAACTGGGGCCTGGTGACGTCTTCGGCGAGGAGGCGCTGGTAGGAAACACCGTGCGCAACGCCACTGTCACCAGCCGCACCCGCGGCCTGCTGAAGCGGCTGACCCGGGAAGACTTCGAGGCCCTGATCAAACGGCCGGTGCTGCGCGTGGTCACGGTGGAGGAGGCCCTCAGGCGGGTGGAACAGGGCTCCGGCTGGCTCGATGTGCGATCCCGGGAACAATATCGCCGCAACGCCATCCCCGGGAGTCACAACCTGCCGTTCGGCCAGCTGCGGACAGGGGCGGACGACCTGCGGCGCGACCGCAGCTGGATAGTCGTCTCGGATACCGGCAGCCGGGCCTCCGTGGGGGCCTACATCCTCACCGAGCTGGGCTTCGATGCCTGCTGCCTGCAGGGGGGGCTGCTCGCCCATCCTGAACTGGCAGGTGGCGCGGAGGAGGCGCCGACCCCCGCGCCGGGTGGGGTGGTGGAGGATGGCGAGACCCGACCGACCCCCTCGAGGGAGGCGCTCGACCAGGAGCTGGAAGCGGCTGCACTCGAGACCGATCTGGCCAGGGCCGAGCTGCAGGTCGAGGAGGCACAGCGCCTGAGGAGGGCGGCCGAGCAGGCGGTCGAGGAGCTCTCCGGGACCGATGACGCCCTGAGCCGGGCCGAGCGCGAACGACTGGCGGCACAGGTGGCGAGGGCCGGCGAGATGCTGGAGCAGGCCCGCCGGCTGAAGGCGGGGCTCGAGCAGGAGCGCCGCGAGATGGAAGAGGCGCTCGAGCGCATGCGCCGGCAGGAGGAAGCGCGCCTGAGGGAGATGGAGGAGCAGGCCCGCGCCAGGCTGGAGGAGGAGGACGCCAGGCTCCGGCAACTCTATGATGAACAGAGCCGGAAGCTGGCGGAGATCCAGCGGAAAAAACGGGAGATGGAACAGGACCTGGAACGTCGGCGGCACGAGGCCGAACAGGACCGGGCGCAGGCCAGGCAGGAGATGGCCGGGGTGCGCCAGCTCCGGGAGGAGCTGGAGCAGAAGGCAAGGCGGCTCCGGGAACAGGAGTCCAGGGAGGCGGCGTTGCGCAGCGAACTGCAGCAGCAGCTGGCCGCCGAGCGCCGCCGCCTGGAGACGGCCTTTGCCGGGAAGCTGCAGGAACTGCAGCGTCTGAAGGAGGAGAAGACGGTCGCCGAGGCCGGGCGGATCGCGGCACGGGAAGAGGCGGGGCGGATCATCCGCGAGTTGCGGGAGCGGCACCGGCAGGAGCATGCGGTGGCGCGCCAGCAGCTGCAGGAGGAGCGGCGCAAGCTGCTGGGACAACTCAATGGCCTGCGCGAGGCGCTGGCCCGGGAACGGGAGGCCCGACGGGAGGCCGAACGACAGCTGGCGCTACTGCGCTCCCAGCTCGCCCCCGCCGGCGACCCCGCCCTCACAGTGGCCAGAGAGCAGGAGGCGGAAGTGGAGGGGGATCGAACCGAAGAGGTGCTGGAGCAGAGCGGAGCCCATATACTGGAGCTGCGCGCGGCCCTGGAGGATGACCTCCGCTCATGGGTGGAGGAACAGGAGGCGCTGGAGTCGTCCACCCGCGAGCGCAACCAGCGGGAGGAGTACGAGGAGCGCCTGCGACGGATCCGCGCGCGGGCGGAACAGGCCCAGCGTGAGGCCCGGCTGCGGGAACAGAGCCTGTTCAGTGACCTGGCCGGGATGCTCGGCAATGACGGAGGAGATGATCAGGATGGCAACGGTTGAACAGCGCATCGCCGAGCGGCTCGGGGAACTGGAACCCGTGCACCTGGAGGTGATCAACGAGAGCCATGGCCACAACGTCCCGGCCGGCTCGGAGACCCACTTCCGCGTGGTGGTGGTGAGCCGCGCATTCGAAGGGCTGCGGCCGGTGGCCCGCCACCGCCGGGTCTATGAACTGCTGGCCGGGGAGCTGGCCGGTCCGGTCCATGCACTGGCCCTGCAGACCCATACCCCGGAGGAATGGGCGCACGGCGGCCGGGTGGCCGAATCACCCCCCTGCCTGGGGGGCGGAAAGCGCGAGGCCTCCTGATGAACAACCGTGACCGGCTGATCGACCTCATCGTCGACAACAAACTGGAACGCAGGGAGGTGGCCGAGCTGCTCGGCGTCAGCCGCGAGCAGGTCGATCGCTGGCTCTTCCCCCGCGAACACCCGGAGTCGGAGGAGGTCCCGACCATGGCGGTCGAGCTGCTGGAGCTCAAGCTCAGGCTGGGGATGCGGCAGGAGGCCGCGCAGGGGAAGGGATGAGGCAGGCCGGGGAGGAGTTGACAGGTCCCTTCACCTGGCGCGGGATCCTCCGCACCGCCCTGGACCACCGGCGCGAGCTCATCCTGGCCAACGTGGTGGCCCTGCTCGCCACCCTGGTGAGCGTACCGGTCCCCCTGCTGATGCCGCTGCTGGTGGACGAGGTGCTGCTGGAACACCCCGCGGCCCTGACCGCGGCGGTGGCACGCCTGTTCCCTCCCTCCTGGCACGGGCCGGTGCTCTACATCACGGCCATCCTCCTGGCCACGGTGCTCATGCGTCTGGCGGCGCTGGGGCTGGGGGTCTGGCAGACCCGGGAATTCACCCTGATCTCCAAGGACGTGAGCTATCGCATCCGCCGCACCCTGCTGCAGCGCCTCTCGTCCATCTCCATGGCCGAATACGAGGCCATGGGCAGCGGTGCCGTCGCCTCCCGTTTCGTCACCGACATCGAATCCATCGACAACTTCCTCGGCGTCACCCTGAGCAAGTTCCTGGTCGCGATCCTGACCCTGGTGGGCGTCTCCGTGGTCCTGTTGTGGATGCACTGGCAGCTGGCCCTGTTCATCCTCTTCATGAATCCGCTGGTGATCTACCTCACCATGCTCATGGGCAAGAAGGTGAAGGAGCTCAAGCGGCGGGAGAACAGCGCCTTCGAACTCTTCCAGCAGGCCCTCACCGAGACCCTGGACGCCATCCAGCAGATCCGGGCCAGCAACCGGGAGGGCCACTATCTGAAGCGGGTCATAGAGCGGGCCGCGACGGTCCGGAACCACTCCGCCGCCTTCTCCTGGCGCTCGGATGCCGCCGGCCGGCTCTCCTTCGCGGTCTTCCTCGTCGGCTTCGACCTGTTCCGCGCGGTCTCCATGCTGATGGTGGTCTTTTCCGACCTCAGCATCGGCATGATGATGGCGGTCTTCGGATACCTCTGGTTCATGATGGCCCCGGTCCAGGAGGTGCTGAACATCCAGGTCGCCTGGTACGGCGCGAAGGCGGCCCTGAAACGCCTCAACGAGCTGTTCGCGCTGCGCCAGGAGCCGCACTATCCCCATCTGCGCAACCCGTTCGCGGGGCGCAGGACCGTCTCCCTCGAACTGGAGGAAATCACCTTCGGCTACGGCGAGGAGCCGGTGCTCAAGGGGGTGACGATGGAGGTGGAGGCCGGGGAGAAGGTGGCCCTGGTCGGTGCCAGCGGGGGAGGCAAGTCCACTCTGGTACAGGTGATCCTCGGCCTCTACCCGCCCGATTCGGGCTCGCTGAGCTTCGACCGGGTACCGGTGGAGGAGATCGGGCTGGACGTGGTGCGCGAGCACGTCGGGAGCGTCCTCCAGCATCCCGCGCTGTTCAACGACACCGTGCGCAGCAACCTCACCCTGGGCCGAGAGCTGCCGGAGGGGCGGTTGTGGGAGGTGCTGGAGGTGGCCCAGCTCCGGGAGGTGGTCAGGTCACTGCCGCAGGGGCTCGATACCGTGATCGGCCGGGACGGGGTCAGACTCTCGGGAGGGGAACGCCAGCGCCTTGCGGTGGCGCGGATGCTGCTGGGGGAGCCGAAGCTGGTGATCCTCGACGAGGCCACCAGCGCCCTCGATGCCGAGACCGAGGACCGGCTGCATCGTGCCCTTGCGGAGTATCTGCGGGGAGTGACCACTCTCATCGTGGCCCATCGCCTCTCCGCGGTGCGCCAGGCCGATCGCGTCTATGTCTTCGAGGACGGCCGGATAATCGAGCAGGGGGGGCACGAGGATCTCCTGCATAGCGGAGGGCTCTACGCCCGCCTGTACGGCACCCTGCAGCGGGGCTGAGGCTGGCTGGCGCGCCCGTGGCGGGCCGCCGTCACTCCCGCACCGGGCGCTTCTTCAGCTTGCGTTGCAGGGTCCGGCGATGCATCTTCAGCCGCCGTGCCGCCTCGGAGATGTTTCCGTCGCACTCGTTCAGGACCTTCTGGATGTGCTCCCAGGCGAGGCGCTGGACCGACATCGGTCGCCCGGCTACGGGGACCTCCGGACTCCCCGAGTCGCGGCCGAAGGCCGCCATCACCTCGTCGGCGTCGGCCGGTTTGGCGAGGTAGTGAGTGGCGCCGAGCTTGATCGCCTCCACCGCGGTGGCGATGCTGGCGTAGCCGGTCAGCACCACGATCCGCATCCGCGGGTTGGCCTCGACCAGACGGGGGACCAGCTCCAGCCCCGATCCGTCCGGCATCTGCAGGTCCACCACCGCGTGGCCCGGTGGTTCCTCCATCAGCGCCAGCCGCTCCAGGGCCTGGCCGGTGTCATGCGCGCAATGCACCTCGAAACCGCGGCGCTCCAGGGCGCGCCCAAGCACCGCGCAGAAGGTCTCGTCATCGTCGACCAGCAGGAGCCGGCCAGGTGTCGCGTCGTTCATCCGTCTGCTCCGTCTGACAGGAGTTGATTCAGCGGGAGTTCGATCTCCACCCGGGTGCCGCGGGGTTGCCGGTCAAGGAAGCGCAGGGTTCCGCCGAGGCGCTCGATGGTGTTGCGGGCCAGGTAGATGCCGAGTCCCATCCCCTCACCCGGGGGCTTGGTGCTGACGAAGGGACGGCCCAGCTCCTCTCGGACACCGGGCGGCAGCCCCGGTCCCTCGTCACGGATGGCGAGGCTCAGGTCTCTGTTCCCCCAGCGGGCGTCGAAAGACACCCATCCGGGTGACGCCTTGGCCGCGTTGTTCAGCAGGTTCTCCAGCGCCTGGGCCAGGGTCCGGTCCACGATCACCCGGGGCGGCGGGTCATCCCCTGTCATGGAGACCTGCAGGGTACAGTCCGGGTGGTCCGCCCGCCAGTGCTCGAGCAGCCCTTCGAGAAACCGGTCCAGGGGCAGGCTTTCCCCCGCCTCCGCCCGCAACTGCCCGGCCTTGCGCGCCATCCCGGAGAGGATCCCCTTGCAACGCTCAATCTGGTCGCGCAACAGTCCGAGCTGGGCGGCGAGATCCCGATCGTCTTCCAGTTCGTGCTCCAGTTCGCGGGCCAGCACCGCCATGGTGGCCAGCGGCGTCCCCAGCTCATGGGCGGTGCCGGCCGCCAGGGTGCCCAGGGCCACCAGCCGTTCGGCCTCCAGCGCCTCCTCGCGGGCCCGGGCCAGGGCGGCGGCATTGTGGCGCAGGGTGGCGCCGATGCGGGCGACGAAGAAGGCCACCAGCAGGGCGCTGAGGACGAAACCGAACCACATGCCCCAGACGTGGACGGTGAAGCCGTGCATCTGGTGAGGTGTCCCTTCGAGGGGGACGTGGAAGAACATCAGCAGGGTGTAGCTGAGGATCGCCAGGCCGGTCACCAGCCAGGTGAGCAGAGGCGGCAGGGTGGCCGCGGCCACGGTGACCGGCAGCAGCAGGAGGGCGGTGAAGGGGTTGCCTGAGCCGCCGCTGAGGTAGAAGAGCAGGCTGAGGGCCAAAAGGTCGGCCAGCAGCTGGGTCAGCAGGGTGCTGGAATGGACCACCATGCCTCCGCTCAGCCGCTGCCAGCTCCAGGCCGTGTAGAGGGCCAGGGGCGCGACGATGGCCACCAGCCACCAGGAGAAGCGAAGCCCCAGTGCCGGCCCGGTGAGCATCAGGCCCAGGGCCAGACCGACCATGGCCAGCGCCCGCAGGGCCAGGACATACCGCAGGCAGAGGGAGTTCAGCAACCGTTCGGGGGAGGTGTGCATCTGTACGCGATTATAGGCCGGTCCCCGTTGGGGGACGTGGGGGTGCGACATTTGGTCACGTTGCCCCTGCGTTGTCATTTGTCAGAATGACCCCACCATTCATGTTACATGTCCGTACCGAGGAGACTGCCATGATCCCAAGAATCCTGTCGGCCGGCGTTCTGGCCACCCTGACCACCGCCGCCCTGGCCGCGCATGAACCCCGTGACGAGAATGCCCCTCCTGAGCCCACCTACAAGGTGGAGTGTGCCGAGGGCGCGACCAGTGCCACCCAGTGCAAGGTGGACAAGGAGACCTATGTCGGCTGGCGCGAATACAAGGCCAACTGTCAGGTCTGCCACGGTGGCGGCGGCATGGGTTCCACCTTCGCCCCCAATCTCCAGGAGCGTTTCAACAAGGAGGGTGTGGACTGGCCACGGTTCTACTATGTCATCGAGCACGGTTACACCGGCCAGATGGGGGCTATGCCACCCTGGGACAAGAACAAGCGGGTGATGAAGATGCGCGCCAACCTCTACCGGTATCTCAAGGCCCGGGCCGACGGCAAGCTGCCGCTGGGCAGGCCCGGACGGATGAAGTAGTCCTCCTGGCCGAAGGGCCCCGCTCTTTTGCCGTGGCCGCATCCGCTCTTCACTCTCCAGCGGATGCGGCCTTTTTCTCTCTCCGGCATTGCTGTTCTATACTCCCTTGACGCGATGGTGAAGGCAGCGGATGAAAGGTCATGCCGCCCGAGCCGGTCCATGGCTGGTGACACTTCGTGCCGATGGAGGGCAGATGCACAGGAAGCGGGGGAGGCCGGGTGAGGAGCCACTGACG
>RFJX01000153.1 GCA_003694425.1 Gammaproteobacteria bacterium | reverse complement strand
TGTCAGTTGTCAGTTGTCAGTTGTCAGTTGTCAGTTGTTGGACAAGAGCGTGATTGCCCTCACCGGCCTGTCAAGCTACTGATGACTGACAACTGAAGACCTCGTTTACGAATCCACCGGAATGATCAGCGTCTCCCCGATCCGCAGCTTCTCGTCGCGCAGCCGGTTGACGCGGCGCAGTTCGCTGGTACTGACCTGGTAGCGCCGGGCGATGCCGGAGAGGGTCTCGCCCGGGACCACCCGGTGGCGGCGGCTGGCCAGCAGGGTCCCCGGTGGCGGCCGGTGCTGGAAGTAGTGGCGCACCCCCTCCATGATGGCTCGCGCCAGACGGGTCTGATAGGCCGGTTTGCGCAGGTTCTTCTCCTCGGTGGGGTTGGAGATGAAGGCGGTCTCGACCAGGATGGAGGGGATATCGGGCGACTTGAGCACCACGAATCCGGCGTGCTGGACCTCCCGCTTGTGCATGGAGCTGATGCGGTTGAGTCGCCGCAGCACCTCGGCGGCGATGTCGATGCTGGCCTCCAGGGTCGCGGTCTGGGAGAGGTCCAGCAGCACGCTGCGCAGCACTTCGTCCTTGTCATCCAGTGGCACCCCGCCGATGTAGTCGGCGGCGTTCTCGCTCTCGGCCAGCCAGCGCGCGGCCTCGCTGGAGGCCCCGCGGCGCGAGAGGACATAGACCGAGGCGCCCCGGACCCGCCGGTCGCGGAAGGCGTCGGCGTGGATCGAGATGAACAGGTCGGCATGCAGCCTGCGGGCCTTGTCGATCCGCCGGCGCAGGCTGAGATAGTAGTCACCGTCCCGGATCAGCTCGGCCCGCATCCCGGGTTCGGCATCGATCAGCTTCTTGAGCCGCGCCGCGATGGCGAGGACCACGTCCTTCTCGCGCGTGCCGCCGGCGCCGGTGGCACCGGGGTCCTCACCACCATGGCCGGGATCGATGGCCACCACCACGTCCCGGTCGCGGGAGGGCAGCGACACTGCCACCGGTTCCTTCCCTGCGGCCACCTTTCCGCCAAGCGGCTCGAGGTCCACCACCAGGCGGTGGCCATAGCTGCTGTTGGGCTCCAGCAGAAAGCTGCTTGCCCTTGCCTCCTTCTTCAGGTCGAGCACGACGCGCAGGTCGCCCTCGCCACGCCGCCCGCTGCGGACCCTTCGCACCAGACCCCTGTCCCTGGCAGCGAGTGAGGCCTTTCGTGCACGCCGGGTCCCGCTCAGGTCGATCACCACCCGCTCGGGGTCATGCATGCGGAAGGTCTTGTGCCTGACCGGGGCACTCAGATCGAACACCACCCGGGTGCCGTCGGGGGAGGGCCATATCCTCAGGCCGCGCAGCTCGGCGGCCTGGGCGAGGCTGGTGAGAGCCAGGAATAGGATGAAGGCGCAACTACGCATGAACGGGCCTGTTTTCCGGCTTCTGTACCCCTATTTTGTAGCCGATAAGGCCGATATTTCAAGTAAAAATCACAAGTGTCTCATTACTGATTGATATAAATAGGTTTTATCAGCCTCAAATCCTTCACTGGAGGCCTGCGTCACGCGCGACCGCCTCCCCTTCCCCGGTGTGCACCACCACCTCCAGTTCCCGCCCCTTGCCTCGCGGGGAGATCCGCAGCTCCAGATCGGCCCGGGGAAGCACCCCTTCCCCCCGCTCCGGCCACTCGAACAGGCACACCGCCTCCTCGTCCAGATAGTCCCGCAGGCCAATCAGCTCCAGCTCCTCCGGGTCGGCCAGCCGATAGAGGTCGAAATGGTGTACCCGCCGCCCGCCGGATTGGTAACTCTCGACCAGGGTGTAGGTGGGACTGGGTACCGGGCCCCGGTGTCCCAGCCCCCGCAGCAGGGCACGCACCAGGGTGGTCTTGCCGGCCCCCAGGGGCCCCTGCAGGTGGATCACCAGCGGCCAGCGCAGGGCCCTGGCCAGACGATGGCCGAGCGCCATCATCTGCGCCTCGTCCGGGATCAGCATGAGTGATTGACCAGGGTCCTCAGTCTGGCGACGACATCCCCGGCCAGCAGCCCCCGCTCTCCCTCGCGGGCGGCCAGATCGGCGGCCGCGGCATGGAGGCAGACCCCGAGTGCGGCGGCGGCCGGAGGAGCCAGTCCCTGGGCGATGAGACCGGCGATCACCCCGGTGAGCACGTCGCCCATCCCGCCGCTGGCCATGCCGGGATTGCCCAGGGGGCAGACCCCCGTCCCGCCGGCCGGTTCGCGTACCAGGGTCCCGGCCCCCTTGAGGACGATGGTCCCGCCGTAGCGTTCGCCCAGTTCATCTGCCGCGGCGAAGCGGTCCGCCTGCACCGCGGCCGTGGGGCAGCCGAGCAGGCGGGCGGCCTCGCCCGGATGGGGGGTGAGGACCCAGTCCTCCCGCCTGCAGGGCTCCGCGGCCAGCAGGTTGAGGGCGTCGGCATCGGCCACCAGCGGGCCATCCCACTCCAGCAGCCGGGCAAGCAGGGCGCCGCCCCACTCTCCCTGGCCCAGCCCCGGCCCCACGGCGACCACCGTGGCCCGCTCCAGCAGCGGCCCCAGTCCCTCCGGATCGCTGACGGCATGACACATCAGCTCGGGCCGCAGCAGGCCGGCGAAGGCCGCATGGGCAGGGTGGGTGGCCAGGGAGACCAGCCCGGCGCCGGTCCGCATCGCCGCCTCCCCGGCCATCCGGGCGGCCCCCGAATAGCCGGGTGCGCCGCCCACCACCAGGACGTGGCCGAAGTGTCCCTTGTGGGCCGTGCGCGGACGCGGCCCGAGCATTCCGAGCAGGTCCGCCAGCCCAAGCAGCGAGACCCGGGTCGGCACCGCCTCGTAGATCAGGCCCGGCACGCCGAGGTCGTCGAACCGGATCTCCCCTGCATGTTCGGGCCCTTCGCCGGTGTAGAGGCCGCGCTTGCGGCCGATGAAGGTGGCGGTGAGGCGGGCGCGGACCGCGCAGCCCATGGGCTGGCCGGTATCGGCATTGAGGCCGGAAGGTATGTCGATGGCCAGGACCGGTGTGCCGGTACGGTTGATCGCCCCGATTACCGCGGCGAGCTCCTCCTTCACCGGCCGGTCCAGCCCGGTGCCGAGCAGTGCGTCGACCACCAGATCGGCATCCTCCAGGGCCTCCGGTCGCCACGGTTCATCGGCCACCCCGGCCAGACGGCGCTCCTCGGCGCAGGTGGCGGCATCTCCCCGGAGCCGGGAGGGATCGACCGGCATGAGCACCCGGACCGACAGCCCCGCCTCGTGGGCCAGCCGCGCCACCACGTGGCCGTCACCGCCGTTGTTGCCAGGCCCGCAGACCACCACCACGCGGCGCGCCCCGGGAAATCCCTGGCGCAGGCAGTCGAAGGCGAAGGCACCCGCCCGCTGCATCAGGGTCAGTCCCGGGATGCCGTGGACCTCGATGGCCTGGCGGTCCAGTTCCCGGGTCTGCTGCGCGGTGTAGAGCGGCGCGGGCTCCGGCCAGTCCGGGGTGTCAGATCCTGAAGACATGGCGCCGGTAGTACTTCAGTTCCTCGATCGAGTCACGGATGTCGGCCAGGGCCAGATGCTGCGATTCCTTCTCGAAACCGGCCAGCTCGGGCGCCCAGCGGGCGACCAGCTCCTTGATCGTGCTCACGTCCAGGTTGCGGTAGTGGAAATAGGCCTCCAGCTCGGGCATGAGCCGGTACATGAAACGCCGGTCCTGACAGATGCTGTTGCCGCACATGGGGGACTTGCCCGGAGGGACGTGCTGCTGCAGGAACTCCAGGGTCATCTGCTCGGCCTCGCCTGCGGTGATGCGGCTGCGCTGGACCCGATCCCACAGGCCGGACTTGCGGTGCTGGCGGGTGTTCCACTCGTCCATGGCGTTGAGCACGTCCGGTGGCTGGTGGATCGCGACCACCGGCCCCTCGGCGAGGACCTCCAGCTGGGGATCGGTGACGATGGTCGCGATCTCGATGATCCGGTCGTTGTCCGGGTCCAGCCCGGTCATCTCCAGGTCGACCCAGATGAGGTTGTCTTCGCTGTAGGGCATGCCGCTTCTCGCTCGGGACTCCGTGGCGACGGGCCGGATAGATTCGGCCAGTGTGCGGTCCTAGGTTACCATTCCCGCAACCTGACGGTCATTACCCGAGGAGTCCCCCAAGTCATGCATCCCTGGTCCCTGGTCGTACTCGCCGCCCTGGCCCTCAATCTGTTGCTCGAGTGGTGGCTCAACGCCCGCCAGATGCGGGCCGTGCTCGGCCACCGCGATGCGGTGCCGGAGGCCTTCGCCGGGCGGATCCCGCTGGAGGCCCACCAGAAGGCGGCCGACTACACCGTGGCCAAGCTCCGCTTCGCCAACGTGGAGGCGGTCTGGTCGGCCCTGCTGCTGCTTGCCTGGACCTTCGGCGGCGGGCTGGAGCTGCTGCAGGGGCTGATCGGGCGCACGGGGCTGGGACCGCTGGCCGGCGGGGTCTGCTTCCTGCTCGGTTTCTCCATCATCAACGGGGTGCTGGAGCTGCCCTTCTCCATCTGGTACACCTTCCGCCTGGAGGAGCGCTTCGGCTTCAACCGGACCACCCCAAAGGTCTTCATCAGCGACCTCGTCAAGCAGCTGTTCCTGGGCATCGCCCTGGGCGCCCCGCTGGCGGCGGTCATCCTCTGGCTGATGGCCTCCGCCGGCGAGAACTGGTGGCTGTGGGCCTGGCTGGTCTGGATGGGCTTCTCGGTCCTGATGATGTGGGCCTGGCCCAACTGGATCGCCCCGCTGTTCAACAAGTTCCAGCCGCTGGAGGACGAGACGCTCAAGGGGCGGATCGAGCGGCTGCTGGAGCGCTGCGGCTTCACCAGCGACGGGATCTTCGTGATGGACGGGTCGCTGCGCTCGACCCACGGCAACGCCTACTTCGCCGGTCTGGGCCGGCACAAGCGGATCGTCTTCTTCGACACCCTGCTCGAGGAGCTGGAGCCGGACCACATCGAGGCGGTGCTG
The DNA here is from genome assembly GCA_003694425.1 of Gammaproteobacteria bacterium. GTDB lineage: Bacteria > Pseudomonadota > Gammaproteobacteria > J113 > J113 > J113. The sequence goes on along the minus strand of RFJX01000153.1, from coordinate 4,161 downwards.
GCCCACGAACTGGGCCATTTCCACCATCGCCACATCCTCAAGCAGATGGTGTTCCTGGCCCTGATCTCCCTGGCTGGCCTGTGGCTCCTCTCGTGGCTGATGCAGCATCCCTGGTTCTATCAGGGACTGGGCGTCTCCACGCCCTCCACCCACGCCGCCCTGGCCCTGTTCATGCTGATCGGGCCGGTGTTCTCGCCACTGCTGGGCCCGTTGCTGAAGGCCGTTTCACGCCGCTTCGAGTTCGAGGCGGACCGCTTCGCCGCCCGCCAGACAGACAGCCGGGACCTGATCGAGGCCCTGCTCCGGCTCTATCGCGAGAACGCCAGCACCCTGACCCCCGATCCGCTCTATTCCGCCTTCCACGATTCCCACCCGCCGGCACCCGTACGGATCCGGCATCTTCAGGCGCTCGGCCCGCAATCCGGGCAACAGACCGCGGGTGGAGGGAGCGAATCCGCCCGGGCGGAGCAGTGACCGGGGCACCGGCCTGCAAGGGCGGGACCGTCTGGTGTAGTCTGTGCTCCATCATGTCACCTGTCCTGCCCGGCGCCGGAAATCGTCGTACCCCGCTGCTGGTGGGGCTTCTGGTGCTCGGCCTGCTGCTGGCCCAGGCACTGTTGCTGTCCCACCAGATCGACCATGCGCTCCATCCCCAGCAGGGCGTCTGTGTCACCTGTCTGGGGCTCGCCGGAACGCACGCGGCGGTCCCTGCCGCCACCGTGTCCTTCACCCCGCCCACGGCGGGGCGGGGCGGGATCCCGGCCCGCGTTGGTGAAGGCTCCTTCCCCGCCCCTCGCGGCTATCACAGCCGCGCTCCGCCAGGCCCTGCCTCCCGGTCGGCCTGATCCCGCTCGCGCGGGACCCCAGACCGCGTCAGTCCCCCGTATGCGCCCGGGCCCGTTGCCCGCCGGCGTCACGCCAGAACCACTGACCCTGGAGGTATCACGATGCCCAGCCCCCTCATCCGGGCGGCCCTCGCCGGCTGCCTGTTGACCGTCCTGCCGGCCGCGGCGCAGCCGGCAGGCGAGGTCGCGGAGCTCAAACGCATGATCGCAGAGATGCAGCAGCGCTACGAGGCGCGCATCAGCGCGCTGGAACAGCGCCTGGCCCGGTACGAAGCGGCTTCCGCCCCCGCACCGGCAACGCCGGCCGGGACCGATGCAGCGCCGGCGGAGGCACCTCCCGCGGGTGCCGGTGTCGGGGACAACGCCTTCAATCCGGCGCTGACCCTGATCCTCCAGGGCCGGCTCAACCAGTATTCGCTGGACCCGGCGGGTTACGCCCTGCCCGGCTTCCAGCTCGGCGAGGAGGCGGGGCTGGCGGACGAGGGCCCCGGGCTGGGTGAGAGCGAGCTGCGGCTGGGCGCCAGCGTGGACCCGCTCTTCTACGCCGAGGCGACCTTCGCCTTCGTCGACAGCGCGACCGGTGGGGCCTCGGTCGAGATCGAGGAGGCCTATGGCCAGACCCTCTCGCTGCCGTGGGGACTGGGACTGCGCTTCGGCCGCTTCTATGCCGAGACGGGCTATCTCAATACCCGCCACAGCCACGCCTGGGACTTCGCCGACGAGACCCTCACCAGCCGCGCCTTCCTCGGCGGCCAGTATCGCGACGACGGCCTGCGCCTGAGCTGGCTCGCACCCACCGACACCTACCTGGAGCTGGGCGTGGAGTTGCTGCGCGGGGATGCCTTCCCGGCCGGCGGCGCCGACGACGAATCCTTCGGCGAGGCGCAGAACGCCTACCTGCGCGCGGGCCTGGACCTGAACGAGAGCCATTCGCTGCTGCTGGGCCTGTCCTGGCTGCGCACCCGCCCCGGGGAACGCGAGGGCAACGGCTTCGCCTTCGACGGGGAAAGCGATCTGGCGATCGCCCATCTGGTCTGGAAGTGGGCCCCGCAGGGTGACAGCACGCGGCGCCAGTTCATCTTCCAGGGTGAATACTTCCATCGTGACGAATCGGGCCTGCTGAGCCATGAGGACGCTGCGGGAGTGGCCCTGCTCGACTATGACGGCGTGCAACAGGGTTTCTATGCGCAGGGGATATACAAGTTCCTGCCGCGCTGGCGCGCAGGCGTTCGCTACGACCGGCTGTGGAGCGACAACACCCTCGCGCTCCGTTCGAACACATCCGGTCTGACCGACCCCCTGGACGAGAGCGGACTGGACGACGGCGGCGTCGAACCCTCGCGGCTGAGCGCGATGCTCGACTTCTCGCCCAGCGAGTTCAGCCGCCTGCGCCTGCAGTACGCGCTGGACGAATCCCGGGGCGAGACCGATCACCAGACCCTGCTCCAGTACATCCTGAGTCTGGGCACTCACGGCGCCCACCCCTACTGATCCCCGGAGGAGAAGCACCATGTACTGCAAGCGCAAACTGTTGCCGGCCCTGATCCTGCTGGTCCTGCCGCTGCTGGCCCGCGGCGAGGTGAGGGTCTTCGCCTGCGAACCGGAGTGGGCCGCGCTGGCGCGCGAAGTGGGCGGGGAGCGGGTCGAGGTCTACAGCGCCACCACGGCGATGCAGGACCCGCACCGCATCCAGGCGCGTCCGGCCCTGATCGCCCGTCTGCGACGGGCCGATCTGCTGATCTGCACCGGCGCGCAACTGGAGAGCGGCTGGCTGCCGCTGCTGCTGCGCCGCGCACGCAACCCCGCCGTACAACCGGGGCGGCCCGGCCACCTGCTCATCGCCGACCAGATGCGGCTGCTGGAACGACCCGAACGGCTGGATCGCTCCCGGGGTGACATCCACGCCGCCGGCAACCCCCATGTCCACCTGGACCCGCGGCGCATCGCCACGGCCGCACGGCTGCTGCACCAGCGCCTCAACCGGGTGGACGCCGCCAGCGCCGGGGACTACACACGGAATCTGGAACACTTCCTCGCCGGCTGGGAGGCGGCCATGGCCGACTGGAACAGGCGTGCCGCCTGGCTGCGCGGGCAGCGGGTGGTGGTGCATCACCGCGGCTGGAGTTACCTGCTCGACTGGCTCGGCCTGACCGAGGCCGGGGTGCTCGAGCCGCTGCCCGGCGTGCCGCCTTCCGCGACCCACCTGGCGGCGCTGCGGGAGCACCTCGCCGGGGAGGGTGTGCTGGCGATCCTGCGTGCCACCTACCAGGATGCCCGCCCCTCGCAGTGGCTCTCCGGCCAGACCGGGATCCCGGCCGTCGCCCTGCCCTTCACCGTCGGCGGCAGTGAGGACGCCGGCGATCTGCGCGGACTGTTCGAGGCGATCCTGCACCGGCTGGAGGGTCTGCGGCGATGAACGGGGAGGCGCTGGACCCGGGCATCCTGCTGCCGGCCTTCCTCACCGGCCTGGTGGTCCTGGCCACCCACGTACCACTGGGCCGGCGGGTCCTGGAGCGGGGGATCATCTTCATCGATCTGGCGGTCGCCCAGATCGCGGCGCTCGGCGTCATCGCCGTCCACGCCCTGGGCCTGGCACACGGCGGACCGGTGACGCAGCTCGCGGCCTTCGCCGCCGCCCTGCTCGGGGCGCTGGTGCTGGAGCGCTGCGACCGCAACTGGCCGGCGATCCGGGAGGCCCTGATCGGCTGCGCCTTCGTGCTGGCCGCCACCGCCGCCCTGCTGCTGGCCGGGGATCCCGGGCTGGCCGAGCACCTGCGTGACCTGCTGGTGGGCCAGATCCTGTGGGTCGACCTCCCCCGGCTGATCCCCGCCGCCCTGGTCTCGGCGGCGGTGCTGCTGCTGTGGCCCCGTATGCGCGGCTCACTGGCGGGCTTCTACGTGCTGTTCGCGGTTGCGGTCACCACCTCGGTCCAGCTGGTCGGGCTCTATCTGGTCTTCGCCAGCCTGATCTTCCCGGCCCTTGCAGTTCGCGGACGGGCCCGGGGCACCGGCGCGGGCCTGCTGCTCGGCGCCCTCGGCTATGCTCTGGGTCTGGTGCTCTCGGCGGCGCTGGACCTGCCCTCGGGACCGGCCGTGGTCTGGTGCCTGGCCCTGCTCACCCTCCCCTTCGCCCTGCGCCCCGGCGCGCAGACGGCGGCGCGATAGCCCCCACCGCGAGGGCCCGGCACCTGATCAGATCAGGTGTGGATCGTGGCTGTCGGCTGTCGGCTGTCGGCTGTCGGCTGTCGGCTGTCGGGCAGGAGCGTAATCGCCTCCCCCACCGTGTCTACTATCCTTCGACCTGATTGCCGAAGGC
>RFJX01000152.1 GCA_003694425.1 Gammaproteobacteria bacterium | reverse complement strand
CATTGGACTTGTTCAGATTGGGTACGCTGGCGGCCACCAGGTGGGCGATGGCATCGACCTCACCGGGCTCGAGGGTGCGGCCGGGATAGAGATCGACCAGAACCGAGGCGCTGGGGGGGCGCTGGCTGCGGACGAAGGCGGTCTGCCGGGGCAGGGCGATATGGACCCGGGCGTTGCGGACATTGCTGAGGCGGGCGATCGAACGGCCCAGTTCGATCTCCAGGGCGTGCTGGTAGCGGGCCTGCTCGATGAACTGGCTGGTGCCAAACTCCTGCTCCTGTTGCAGCAGTTCGAAGCCCAGGCTGTTGCTCTTGGGCAGTCCGGCCGCGGCCAGCTTGATGCGGGCGTCATCCATCCGGGAGCTGGCGACCATCAGGGCCCCGGTCTCCTGGTCGACCTTGAAGGGGATATCCGACTGCTGCAGCGTCTGCTGGATCTCGGCCAGGTCGCGGGCCGAGAGATTGCCGTAGAGCAGCCGGTAACCCGGCTCCTGCGACCACAGGACCACCGCCACCCCGAGGGCGACCGCGGCGGCGATCCCGACCAGCACACCGATCTGGCGCAGCAGCGCCATGATCGAATACTGATTGATGACGACCGGGGGGGCTTCAGCCATGGCGGCATGGTCCTGAGGAAAAAATGGTGAGGGGCGAGGAGGTCTTGGAGCCCCTCACCAGGCCCCCTGGCAAACGGTGTCGTGAGGTATCCGGCGCATGCCGGCCGAGGGGTCGGCAAGGCGCCCTGGCCGGGCCTCGCCCAACTCCGTGATAATACTTTAAGTTATTTCCGTATTTCATTGTTATACTGGCATATTCATGATTTCCTGATAGGCCGTAACCAGCTTGTTCCGGACCTCTGACAGGGCCTTGAACGAGAGGCTGGCCTTCTGCGAGGCGAGCATCACCTCGGCCAGATCCACCTCGGGATCCCCCTGCTGGAAGGCGGTGGCCAGCCGGTTCGCCTGCTGCTGGGTCTCGTTGACCTGATCGACCGCCTTGTCCAGCAGCTCCCGGAAACCGCCGGGTTCCTCAGCTTTGGTCACCGGCTGTTCCAGTCCCTCGATGCGGCCGCTCAGGGCGCGCATCTGGCTCAGGATCTGGTTCATGTCGATCTCGTTCATGCCTCACCTCCTTCGGTCATGCGATCTCCGGGGATCTCGATCCCCTCCTCCCGCATCCGGGCCAGCTTGTAGCGCAGGGTGCGCGGACTCAGACCCAGCCTCTCGGCGGCATACTTGCGGCTGCCGCCGCCCTCGGCCAGCGCCTCCAGGATCAGACGGCGCTCGCGGCCGCGCAGGTCCTCGCCCAGTCCCTCCGTGGCGGACACGACAGCCGGCGACGCGCCCCGGGGCGAACTCTCCCTGGCCGGCTCTATCACGATCGCCTCCGGTCCGATGGTCCCCCCCTGGCAGAGGATCAGCGCCCTCTGCATGACGTTGTCCAGCTCACGCACGTTGCCGGGCCAGTGATGCTCCTGCAGCCGCTGCTCTGCGGCGGGAGAGAGTTGCGGCGGCTGTCGGTCGTTACCGGCTGCCCGCTGCAGCAGATGACGCGCCAGCGGGAGGATGTCACCGGGACGTTCGCGCAGCGGGGGGATATGGAGCGGAAAGACGTTCAGCCGGTAGTAGAGGTCCTCGCGAAACTGTCCCTGCTCCACCATCTGCTTCAGGTCACGGTTGGTGCTGGCCACCACCCGCACATCGAGCTCGATCACCTTGTTGCTGCCGAGCCGTTCGACCTGCCGCTCCTGCAGGACCCGCAGCAGCTTCGCCTGCAAGGGCAGGCTCATCTCGGAGACCTCGTCCAGCAGCAGGGAGCTGCCGTCGGCCTGTTCGAACTTGCCGGGGCTGGACTTGTAGGCGCCGGTGAAGGCGCCCTTCTCGTAGCCAAACAGCATCGCCTCCAGCATGTTTTCGGGAATGGCGGCGCAATTGAGCGCGACCGGCTCGCGCCCGCCACGGGCAGAACTCGCGTGAATGTGGCGGAACAGCACTTCCTTGCCGGTGCCGCTCTCCCCGGTGATGAGGACCGTGGCATCGGACTGGGCCACCCGCGCCGCCAGCTCCAGCAACTCGATCATCGCCGGGTCCCTGGCCACCGCCTGCTCCTCTGCGGCGGACTCCACCGGCAGGGCCCGGCTGACCCGGCTGACCAGCACCTCGGCCTCGAACGGCTTGACCAGATAGTCGAGGGCCCCCTCACGCATCGCCTGGACGGCCCGCTCGATGGTACCGTAGGCGGTCATCAGCAGGACCGGGAGTTCCGGCTGCCGCTGCTTGATCGCGCGCAACAGACTGTGGCCGTCCATCTTCTCCATCTGCACGTCACTGACTACCAGGTCGGCAGGTTCGCGCTCCAGCAGCTCCAGGGCCTCCCGCCCGTTCGTGGCGGACAGACACCGGTATCCGGCCAGTTCCAGGGTGTCACACAGGGCGTCGCGCAGGTCCTGATCGTCCTCGACCACGAGGATGGAGTGACTCATCTTCCCCTCTCCTCCGACAGTGGCAGCTCCACGATGAAACTGGCCCCCTCTCCCGGCACGGAATGGCACCGGACCTCGCCCCCGTGCGCGGTCACCACGGCCTGGACCACGGCCAGTCCGAGTCCGGTACCCCCGGCACGGGTGGTGAAGAAGGGCTCGAAGATCCGCTCCGTGTGCGCGGCATCGATGCCGGGCCCGTCGTCCCGGAAGGAGACGGCGACACGATCCGGCTCCTTCCGTTCGACGGTAATCGACAGACTTCCGCTTCCGTTGCAGGCCTGGCAGGCATTCAGGGCCAGATTGAGGAGGGCGCTCGCGAGGGCCTCGCGGTTGGCCCGCAGTTCGAGGCCCGGACTACGATTCTCGAGTACGACCCGGAACGCCTCTTCCCGGGCCAGCGCCTCCGGGATCCGCGCCAGCAGCTCGTCCAGCGGTACCAGCTCCGGATCGACGACCTTGCCGCCGCCGGCGAACAGCAGCATCTCGTCGATCAGGCGCTCGAGGTGGTGAAGCCGCTGCTTCGCCTTCTCCGCGTACCGGCCCACCTTGTCCGCGTCTCCGGCCACCGACTGCAGATTGGAGAGCTGCAACACGGCGGCCGAAAGCGGGGTGCGCACCTGATGGGCCAGGCTCGAGGCCATCTCACCCATCGCCGCCAGCCGACGGTGACGTTCCAGCTGCTGTTGCAGGCGGCGGGTCTCGGTCACATCCTGCAGCAGCACGATCTGTCCCGGCTCCTCGCCCAGCGCCTGGGTAGTGACATTGACGACACGACCACCCGGCAGGAGCAGGTCGCAGTCGCTGGTCTCACCGGCACTGACCACCCGCTGCACGACCTGGACCCACTGTTCGCCCTTCAGCGGCTCGCCGAGCAGGGTGACGGCGGCCGGATTGCATTCACTCACCTCTCCCCGGCCATCGACCACCACCACGCCCGCCGGCAGGGCGTCGAGCAGCTGCCTCAGGCGCTGGGCGAGGCGCAGCCGGGCACTGGTCTCGGCGCGATGGGATTCCCGCGAACGGGCAAGCTCCTCGGTGAGGGCCCCCACCTGCCGCTGGAGCTGGGCATAGGACTGACTGAGGCTGTCGGACAGGCGCTGGAATTCCCTGAAGGCCTGCAGGAGTTCCTCGGGCGCGGCCTGCTCGAATGATCCCATCAGACGGTTCCCCTGGCAGATCACGGACATCACGATATCTGGTCAAAGACTGTGACCATGCCATAGCAAGGCCCGTGCCTCTTCGGGATTATCCTTGCAAAACAACAGGTAGGATTACGGGGAAGGCCGCCGGCACGAAGCCGGCGTCAAATTGCCGTCGCTTCCCCCGGCCTTTGCAGGCCCAGCTTGCGCATCTTCTCGACCAGGGTGGTACGGCCCAGTCCCAGCCGCTTGGCGGCATGGGCCACCACCCAGTTGCTCTCCTCCAGGGCCTGGCGGATGAGGCTGGTCTCGATGTCGGTGAGATGTTGCTTGAGGTCGATTCCCTCCGGAGGGAGGGAGACGGCTTCGGGAGACGGACTGCCGTCAGGGAGGCCCTTCTCGATCCGGGGCACCGATTCGAGCAGCTCCTGGGACCGGTAGCGCTCCGGCAGGTCATCGATCTCCACCAGGCTGTTGGGATACATGATGGCCAGGCGTTCGATCAGGTTGGCCAGTTCCCGGATGTTGCCCGGCCAGCTGTACCGGCGCAGGGACTCGATGGCCAGCGGGCTGAGCTGCAGGTGGCGCCCCCCCTCCCCCTTGAGACGCTCGATGAGGTCGTTGATCAGCAGTGGCAGGTCCTCGCCCCGATCCCGCAACGGGGGTGCCTCGATCGGAAAGACATTGAGCCGGTAGTAGAGGTCTTCACGGAACCGGCCCTGCTCGATGGCCTGTTCCAGATCGACGTGGGTGGCGGCGATTATGCGCACATCCACCTTCATGCTCCGGTTGCCACCCACCCGCTCGATGGTGCGTTCCTGCAGGACCCGCAGGATCTTCACCTGCATGGGCAGGCTCATGTCGCCGATCTCGTCCAGGAACAGGGTCCCGCCGTCCGCCAGCTCGAACCGGCCCTGGCGAGTGCTGATGGCGCCGGTGAAGGCACCCTTTTCGTGGCCGAACAGCTCGCTCTCCAGCAATTCCGTCGGGATCGCGCCACAGTTGATCGGCACGAACGGCTTGTGTCGCCGCTCCGACTGCTGGTGGATGTTGCGCGCGATCACCTCCTTGCCCGTTCCAGACTCGCCCGTGATGAGGACATTGGCATCGGTCTGCGCGACCATGTCGATCAGCCTGCGCACCCGCTGTACGCCGGCACTGCGCCCCACCAGATTGCGGAACAGCTCCAGGTTCTCGGGCTGTTGCCCGGTGCGACGGACCCGCCGGTAATTGCCCACGCTCTCGATGATGCGGGTGAACTGGGAGTAGCGCAGTGGCCGCGGGATCTGTGCCATCACGCCCGCCTTCAGATCGGGAGGAAGCTCCTCTCCGGACTCGGCCTCTATCATCACCACCGGGGCGTACGGCTCGGCCTTTCTGACCTGCCGCAGGGCCTCGATGCGGCGCTTGGTGTCCTCCCCCTCCGCCGAGCCCATGAGTACCAGCAGCGGATCGGATGGTTTCTGCAGGAGCTGCTCGAGTTCGTCATAACTGCACAGGATCACCGGTTCCTGCTCGAGGAAGCGGAGCAGCTCGAGGTACTGGTCGGCCCACTGGGGGTCGTCCTCGATCAGGAGTATGGGCGCTGCCGAGGGCATCGGTCCAACCTGCCGTTTCCGGTCCCGGCAGGCCGCCGGGTCTGTCGATGATTCATGAAATCTCCCCCTTCAGGCGGCCATTCCGATGTCCCGGCCAAGGCCGTCTGTAAGGCTGACAAGGGAAAAATCCGCGAACATGGGCATAGTAAAGCACCGGATCGGCCCAATGTCAAAATTCCGCCACTATTGGATAGCATTGTATAACAGAAAGTTAGAGAATATAGCTGATTATTTGTCTAGATATTGAGGGCGTGGAGGAGGGGATTCTTCCCGAAACCGGATGCTTGCCTGCGTGGATTGTCCGGCCGTCTGCCGGTTGCGGGGCCGCAGACGGCAGGGTGGGATCAGGGCTGGGGACGGCCGCTCGCGACCTGGCGCCGGTGGAGGGTGAACAGGAGCCGGTCGTAGGCGTCCTCGACGTTCTCGGGCAGCGGATCGATGCGGGCCACCAGCAGCCCGGTCAGCTCGCCCTCCCCTTCTCCCTCCACGGTCACCGGAAAGACGACGGGACGGGAGTAGAGATGGCTCAGATGGACCTTCACCAGACCCCGCTCACCGGCAGGTGGGGGGGTGGCGGTCTGCCAGGCGATCAGGTCGTGGGCCAGGACCACCGGTGATGCCGGCGGAACGCGGGGTTGCAGCATCTGCCCGATCAGGGTTGCGAGGACATGGATCTTGGACTCGATGCGGTAGAGCTCCTGCTGCACCTCGTTTTCGGTGGCGAAGGGCTCCCTGGGGGGTTGCGAGATGACCAGGGTGGCCTGCAGGACCTCCAGATTGTCTGCATGCAGGACCCCGCGGTCTTCCTCAGGAAGGGCGCCCGGGAGCCATTCTG
>RFJX01000151.1 GCA_003694425.1 Gammaproteobacteria bacterium | reverse complement strand
GCTATGCGCCGGTGCTGGCCTCGGGCAACTGTACCGGCACCACGCCGGGGAGTTGCGTGATCGATGTTCCCCACTACGACCCCAGCAAGCGGTACTTCGTCTCGGTGCTTCCCTTCACGGGCCATACCTTGGGGGCGGTACAGGTCAAGCCGGGACAGACCAGTATCACCGTTCCCGTGCACACGCAGCCGATCCCCACGGCCCAGATCACGGTCCGGGTCTTCCAGGATGACCACCCGATCAACGGTGCGCCGGACGATCCGCAGGAGTCCGGCTGTCCCAGCACGCCGGCGCATCCCTTCTCCATCCAGATCTTCGACGGCGGCGGCCGGTACGGCCAGACCGGCGGTCGCGTCTTGCAGGACGCCTTCGGCAATCCGCTCGGCACCGAGTACGCCCCTGGGGACCCGAACACCATCCTGAAGCTCGGTGACGGCACCATCCAGCCCGACCCGGTGACCTGCATGGCCACCATCAAGAACCTGCCTCCGGGCAAGTACGGGGTGGAGGTCGTGCCTCCCGCCGGGCAGGGCTGGATCCAGACGTCGACCATCGAGGGCACCAAGACCATCGATGCCTGGGTCAAGCCCAACGAGCCGCCGTTCTTCGTGGAGTTCGGCCCGCCGGGTCCGCACGTCTTCATCGGTTTCGTCAAGGCCTTCGACCACCTGATGGCGCAACCGGCACCGCATGGCCGCGCCACCATCTCCGGGCGCGTGATGAACAACCACATGTCGCGTCCGCCCCAGCTGGGCTTCTATCCCGGCAATCCCTTCGGCGGCTGCTGGGTGGGCCTGAACGAGACGGCGGCCGCGGGCGGACGGGCGCTCTATGCCGCCCCCTGCACCGGCCCGGACCAGAACGAGTTCCAGATCCCCAACGTCCCCGCCGGGACCTACGACCTGGTCATCTGGGACACCAATCTCGACATCATCATCGCCCACAAGACGGTCACCACCGCCGATCCCGCCACGGGCGCAGCCGTGGACGTGGCCCTCGGCGACGTCCCGGTCTTCGACTGGTTCCATCACCTGGAGGCCCGGGTCTTCCTCGACCAGGACGAGGACGGCTTCTGGGATCCGGGCGAACCCCCCATTCCGGGCGAGACGGTCAACATCCGTTTCCGCAACGGCACCTTGTACCAGAGTGCCCCGACCACGCTGCTGGGCGAGGCCTCGTTCGAGGAGGTCTTCCCCTTCTTCCACTGGCTGACGACGGACGTCGACTTCACCCGCTACAACGTCACGGGCGTGACCTACGTCGTGGATGACGGAGGACCGGTGCCCGCGGACAACGGTTGGGCCATGCCCAGCCTCAACCGGCTCAACCCCCAACACCAGGGCACGGTCAATCCCAACACGGGCAACGACCTCTCGGCCACCCTGCCCGGGCAGGTCATCTCCCTGGCCTTCCAGGGCTTCCTGGGGCAGACCAACTTCATCGCCTGGGGCAAGAAGCCCTACGGCCCGGCCGACAAGGACAACCCGCCCTACGGCAACTTCCCCGGTCCCGAGGACGTGGACAACGACGGGGACGGGGTCTTCGACTACGGCAACGGCGGCATCTCCGGCATGGTGGTCTATGCCGTCACCCGTGCCGAGGACGACCCGCGTTATGCCGTCGCCGAGGAATGGGAGCCGGGCATTCCGCGCGTGCAGGTCAACCTGTACCGGGACCTGGACGAGGACGGCGTCATCGACGACCTGGACGGGGACGGCCAGGTGACGCTGGCCGACGTCGACAACTGGCCGTTCGACAGTCCGGCTACGCCTTTCCCTGGACCTGAAGACGTCGACCGCAACGGCAACGGGGTGTTCGACTACGGCGACGCCCTGCAGGTGACCCATACCGACAGCTGGGATGACAGCAAACCGACCGGCTGCAAGGGCACTCCCTTCGTGGCCCATCCCGGCCAGCCGATCGAGAAGGTCCTAGATTGCTACGACGGCCTGCGCAATTTCAACCAGGTGCGCCCGGGTGTGTTCGACGGCGGTTACATGTTCAGTTCGAGGTTGGCCCGTGACGCCAACGGCCGGGTCACCGGCCAGGAGATCCCGGGGCTCGAACCCGGCAAATACATCGTCGAGGCCACGGTGCCGCCGGGATACAAGCTGATCAAGGAAGAAGACAAGAACGTCGATTTCGGGGACACCTTCGTGCCTGCGCAGTTGCCGCCGCCCTGCGTGGGAGATCCCCACCTGGTGCCGCCCTACCGCAGCTTCCAGACCTTCGACGACGGCACGCCCCTGCCCGGTATCGCCGCCGCGGACCTGGTCCCGGCACCCTTCGCCGGTACCCTGCGGCCCCTGTGCGACCGCAAGCAGGTCACGCTGACGGCGGGCAAGAACGCAGCGGCGGACTTCTTCCTCTTCACGGACGTGCCGATCGCTGCCCAGGCCGTCGGGTTCATCCTGAACGACCTGGCCAACGAGTTCGATCCCAACAACCCGAACTTCGGCGAGAAGTATTCGCCGCCCTGGCTGCCCGTCGTCTTCAAGGATTGGACCGGTCGTCAGGTGGCGAAGGTCTACGCCGACGAGTTCGGCAGGTACAACGCGCTCCTGCCCTCGACCTACACGGTCAACATCGGCAACCCCACCGGGCTTTCGCCGAACATGCTCTGGGCCTGCATGAACGATCCCAGCCCGGTGCCCAATCCACTCTATGATCCGGCGAACCCGGCGAGCTCGCCTTACATCACGGATCCGTTCTACAACCCGCAGTACAGCACCTTCTGCTATACCTTCCAGTACATGACGGGTTCGACCACCTACCTGGACACCCCGGTGGTCCCGATCTCGGCGTTCGCGACCTCGGGCAATTTCCCGGTGGACTGCGAGTTGCCGCCGACGGAACCGGTGATCAAGTGGGTGGAGGGTCCGCTGCCGGGTCCCGTGGTACCCACGGATGCCACCAGCCGCACGATCACCATCTACTCGGAGGGTATCGTGATGGTGCCGAACCACAAGTTCGGCAACCCCGGCGAACCCAAGCTCGTGCCGCGGAACTATGGTTTCGGCAACAACCCGGGCACGGTCAAGGTCGGCAACACCCCGATCAACGTCATCTCCTGGACGGACACCAAGATCGTGGCCGAGGTCCCTCCCGGGACCCCGAGCGGTGAACTCACCGTGATCACGGCCAACGGGCATGCCACGCGCCGCGGCGTGACCCTGACCACGGACCTGCCGAGCAGCCGCATCCACGTGGTCCATCCCGCGACCACCCCGAATGCGACGCCGATCCAGGACGCGATCGACGCCGCGGCCGACGGTGACCTCGTGCTGGTCGCGCCCGGCACCTATCCGGAACTGGTGATCATGGACAAGCCAGTCCAGCTCCAGGGTGCCGGTGCCGGCGTGACCCGGATCTCGGCGATCCGCACGCCGGACACGAAACTGGTGGACTGGCAGAACCGGATCCAGGCACGGCAGGGCGTCACCTACGACCTCCCGCCCGGCCAGAAGCCTGGTCTGCTGGCCACCCAGGGCCCCGCCATCATCGTTTTGGGCAAGGCAACGGGTAACTTCCGGCCCGGCCTGCACCCACGCATCGACGGGTTCGAGATCCGGGATGCCGTCGAGGGTGGTGGCATCTTCGTGGCCGGGTACGTGGACTACCTGGAGATCAGCAACAACCGCATCGTCGGCAACTACGGCATGTACGGCGGCGGCATCGTCGTCGGCAGTCCCGTGAGCACCGTGGAAGTCGGCGGCGTGCTGACCCACGCGGACTCCAGCAACGATTTCCTCAACATCCACAACAACCACGTGCTCAACAACGGGGGAATCAACGGTGCCGGCGGCGGTATCAGCCTCTACACCGGCACCGACGACTACGTGGTCGCCGACAACTACGTCTGCGGCAACTTCTCCCAGCGTGACGGCGGCGGTATCGCCCATCTCGGGCTCAGCCGCAACGGCCGCATCGTGCACAACGTCATCGCCTTCAACCAGTCCTTCAACCAGGGCTTCAACGTCCACGGCGGTGGGCTCTTCATCGGCGGCAAGGCCGGTCTCGGCCTGACCCAGCCCTCGCCCGGTGCCGGCAACGTCCTGGTCGAGGGCAACCTGATCCAGGGGAACCTGGCCGGTGCCGGCCACGGCGGCGGCATCTTCCTCGAGCGGATCAACGGGGCCGACGTGATCAACCACCCGGGTGATCCGACGCAGTGGTACGGCGTGGACATCGTCAACAACATCATCGTCAACAACGTGGCGGGCTGGACCGGCGCCGGCATCGGCATGCACGACGCGGTCAAGGTGCGGATCCTGCAGAACACCATCGCCCGCAACGACGCCACGGCCACGGTGGGCAACCTGTTCGACAAGGTGACCAATTCCACCACGGCCCAGCCCGGCGCCGGGGTGGTCTCGGTGGCCCACAGCGCCGCCCTGCAGGCCGCGTCGGGGCAGGTCTTCCACGATCCCGAGATGAACAACAACATCATCGTGGAGAACCGTACCTTCAGCTGGCAGATCGACCTGACGGCCAACCCGCCGGTCATGAAGCTGCTGCCGGATCTCGCCGCCGGCGATCCCCCGGTGTTCAGCGACGTCGGGGTCATCGGCGCCACGGGTACGCTGACCACCGGCAATTCCATGCTGACCGGCACCGATCCCGGGTTCGTGCTGCCCTACTTCAACGGCAGCCGCGGGCAGACCGTCCTGCAGAAGGAGCTGACCGTCATCACCGGTAACCTGCTGACGGCGGCGGCGCTCGACGAGGGCGGTAACTTCATCGACCTGCACTACGGTCCCCTGACGCTGGTGGGCAACTATCACCTGCGCACCAACGCCGCCGCACGGGATGCCGGGACCGTGCTTACCGGGTTGCCGGAACTGGCACGCGACATCGACGGCGATGCCAGGGATGCCAACCCCGACCTCGGTGCCGACGAGGTCGGTAATGCGCCGGACACCGACGGCGACACCATCCCGGACCCGTGGGACAACTGCCTGCTCAACCCCAACCCGAACCAGCTCGACAGCGACATGGACTTCTACGGGAATGTCTGCGATGCGGATCTCAACAACGACGGCTTCACCAACGGCCTCGATCTCCCGATGCTCATCCAGGCATTCATCGGCCATTCGCTCGCGTTCGACTTCAACGGGGACGGGTTCGTCAACGGCATCGACATCGGCTACCTGATGAACCTCTTCTTCAAGGCACCCGGACCGTCCGGCCTGTTGCCGCAGTGACGGGGAGGAGCAGAGATGAAGCACAACAAGCCCAACACCGGAGAGGCAACGATGGATACCCGGAGAATCGCGAACCGCCTTGCGGCCTTCGGCCTGGCGTCCTCCCTGGCGCTGGTCACCGGAACGGCCCTGGCCATCCCCTTCATCCAGTGTCCCGGCGACGACCTCAAGTCGGACGGCGTGACGCCCGGGCACGATGCCGTGCCGGAACCGACCTCGCCGAACTACGACCCGAGCGTGAAGTGCATGCACCTGATCGCCGGTGACGGCTACGTGCGCATGGCGGACGGCCGGGAGGTCTACATCTTCGGGTTCGGCGACGTCACGGGCGTCGACGAGGACAAGGTGATGTCACAGGGCATGCTCCACGCCACCTTCCCGGCGCCGCGCATCGTCCTCGAGGAAGGGCAGAAGTTCTACCTGACGCTGACCAACGTAGGGATGGTGATGCGGCCGGACCTGTTCGATCCGCATACCGTGCACTTCCACGGTTTCCCGAACGCGTCCACCATCTTCGACGGCGTGCCGGACAACAGCATCTCCATCAACATGGGCTCGAGCCTGACCTATTTCTACAACATCGTCGAGCCCGGGACCTACATGTACCACTGTCACGTCGAGGCGGCCGAGCACATGCAGATGGGCATGTTGGGCAACCTCTACGTCCACGCCGCGCAGGACCGCCTCCCGGACGGTACCACCTTCGCCAACGGCTTCGTGCATCACACGGGCAACCACTACGCCTATGACGACCAGGATGGTTCGACCCGTTACGACGTGGAGTACCCGATCCAGATCGGTTCCTTCGACGTCGAATTCCACGATGCCGACGAGAACGTCCAGCCGTTGCCCTTCGCCGACATGAAGGACGACTACGGGATGCTCAACGGCCGCGGGTATCCGGACACCGTGGATCCCAACCCGGTCACTCCCCCGACCAAGAACGGCAACTTCCCCAGCCAGGTCGAGGACAGCCGGATCGTGGCCAAGCAGGGCCAGCGCATCCTCCTGCGCATCAGCAACCTCAACGTGACCCGCTTCTACACCCTGCGCACCCTGGGACTCGACATGGAAGTGATCGGCCAGGGCGCCCGGCAACTGCGGGGTCCGGACCCGGACGGCAACGGGCCGTTGCTCGGCAAGAACGTCTACTACAAGACCAACTCGGTGACCCTGGGCGGCGGCGAGGCCATCGACGTGATCATCGACACGACCGGTGTGCCGCCGGGCAAGTATTTCCTCTACACCACCAACCTGCACTATCTGAGCAACAACCAGGAAGACTACGGCGGGATGATGACGGAGATCATCATCAACTGACAACCGGGAGAGGCAGCACGATGAACATAAAGAGAGACATCGAACGAATCCGGCGCCGGCTCGCGGTCACGCTGATGCTGCTCGGCATGATCGCCTCGCCGGCGGGTGTCTGGGCGAGGATCCAGGGCGTCACCGGCGTCCAGGGACCCAAGGGCCCGGTCTTCCACCTGACCGCCGGCAGCTTCCACATCACCACGCCGGACGGCCACAGCCTGCTGATGTGGGGCTACGGCATCGCCGGCAGCAAGACCCAGTACCCGGGACCGACCCTGATCGTCAACGAGGGCGACCAGGTCACGGTCACGCTCACCAACCAGGGCCTGCCCATGCCGGTCTCCATCCTGTTTCCGGGCCAGCACCGGGTGGTGGCCACGGGCGGGAGCACCGGGCAGATCACGCGGGAGAGCACGGGACCCAACGATACCGTGACCTATACCTTCGTGGCCTCGCACCCGGGGACCTACACCTATTACAGCGGCACCCGCCCCGGCCTGCAGGTGGAGATGGGGTTGGTGGGTGCCCTGATCGTGAGACCGAAGGCCGGCGCGGATCATGCCTATAACGACCCGGCCACGCGTTTCGACCGGGAGTACCTGCTGCTGCTCACCGAGGTCGACCAGGCGGTGCACACCCAGGTGGAGCTGGGCCACCTCGACCAGATCAACAACACCCTGACCCATTCCACCCTGTGGTTCATCAACGGCCGCAACGGGCCCGACACCCTCTACGACGACAACGTGGGCTGGATGCCCCACCAGCCCTATGGTGCGCTGGTACGCATGCACCCGGGCGAGAAGGTACTCATGCGGGTGATCGGCGGGGGCCGGGAGTTGCATCCCTTCCATACGCACGGCAACAACTTCACCCTGATCGCCCGGGACGGCCGTGAGCTCTCCAGCGGACCGGGACAGGGCATCGACCTGGCCGTCTCCGACTACACCCTGCAGGTGCAGCCGGGTGCGACCTACGATGCCATCTTCGAGTGGACCGGTGAGAAGCTGGGCTGGGACATCTACGGCACCACGGCCGGGGGACGTCCACACACCTGCGTGGACAACGACGGAGACGGCTTCGACGAGACCACCCACGAGTACTGCCCGGACCACGAGAAGCCCATTCCCGTGATCCTGCCGGAGAACCAGCAGCTGACCTTCGGTCCCTTCTACAGCGGCAGTCCCTTCCTGGGTGTCTTGGGCAACCTGCCCCCGGGCGAGGGCGGCATGAACCTCTACGGCGGCATGTATTTCATGTGGCACTCGCACTCCGAGCGCGAGCTGACCAACGACAACATCTACCCGGGCGGCATGTTGACCATGCTGATCGTCGAGCATCCGAGCGTGCCCATCCCCTGAGGGTGCGGGACGCAGGCCGAAGAAGACGGAGACCGACAATGAATAGAAAAAGATTCGCACGAACGATGGGCGCCGTCCTGCTGTCCCTGGGGGCGTGCCAGGCGGTCACGGCGGCGGACTTCTACCTCTGTGCCGGCAAGACCAGCCTCGTCATGCTCGATGGCTCCTCGGTGCCCATGTGGGGCTACGCGCTGGACGACGACAACGACCTCACCAACGGGTGCGGCAACCCGGTCACCGTGCCGGGGCCCGAGCTGCGCATTCCGCCGGGGGACACCGTGCTCAACCTCCACCTGCGCAACGACCTGCCCGTGCCCACTTCCATCGTCATCCCGGGGCTGCCGGCCAGCTTCACCCCGGTGACCTTCACCGATGCCAAGGGGCGCGTCCGGGTGCGTTCCTTCGCGCAGGAGACGGCCCCCGGGGCCATCGGCACCTACACCTGGAACCAGCTGCGTCCGGGTACCCACGTCTATCACAGCGGCACCCACGTCGCCGTGCAGGTGCAGATGGGGCTCTACGGGCCGGTGATCCAGGACAGCGGCTGGCAGGAGGCCTATCCCGGGCACAGGTACAACAACGACATGGTGCTGTTCTACAGCGAGGTGGATCCGGCGCTGCACAAGGCCGTCGACAGCGGCAGCTACGGCACGCCGCCCGGTCCGACCAGCACCATCGGCTACCAGGCCCAGTACTTCCTCATCAACGGGCGCGACCTGGCCGTGCACGACCTGCCGGGGGCCGTGGCCGGGCAGACCAGCCTCATCCGCATGATCAACATGGGGCTGGAGAACCACATGCCCCTGATCCACGACGCCCATCTGCGCGTGATCGCGGAGGACGGTCATCCCTATCCCTATCCGCGCGAGCAGTACTCGGTCATGCTGGCGGCCGGCCAGACCCGGGACGTGGAATTCAAGCCGACGGCCGGCGGCAACTACGCCATGTTCGACCGCATGCTCAACCTGACCAACCGGCGGCCCATCGGCCTGCTCGCGGTGAATGCCGCGGCCGCGGGCCTGGGGGATACCCAGTCCTCGCCGGGCAGCCTGATCACCCTGTTGCACGTCGACGACGACAGCGACGGCGACGGGGTGGGCGACCACCGGGACAACTGCACGCAGGCCGCCAATCCCTCCCAGCGTGACAGCGACGGGGACGGGTACGGCAACGCCTGCGATGCCGACCTCAACAACGACGGCTTCACCAACGGGCTGGACCTCCCGCTGCTGATCCAGGCCTTCATGCGGCGCGATCCGGCCTTCGACTTCAACGACGACGGCTACGTCAACGGCATCGACATCGGCTATCTCGGCCGACTGTTCTTCAAGTCCCCGGGACCCTCGGCGACACGGCCCTGAAGGCCGGGGCGACTGGAACCACGAGCAACGAATGACGCAAATCGAAGAGGAGCACACGCATGAACGGGTACACGAAAAGACTGCTGATCCTGGCCGGACTCCTGTCTCCGGCGGCCCAGGGCGCCACCCTGGACGTGCTCGG
>RFJX01000150.1 GCA_003694425.1 Gammaproteobacteria bacterium | reverse complement strand
GCAAGTCTTCGAAATAGCTTGCTATTCCGTGCGACTTGCGCCTTGAACTGTCAAATTCCATCTGCCGGGTTCATCGCACCAGACTTGTTCAGAGGTTCCTCAAAGTGATCGGAAAGGGATCTGGCGGGTCATTTTACAGGAACCCCCCGGCGACGATGGGGCCGGCCGCCCACGGCCAATGAACGGCCATCTGAGAAAATTCCCATAACATGCTGCCGTGCCTATAATAACCGGAATCAATCCGTGGCCTTAAACGGAAACCGCACCATGAGCCTCGTCTACGACATCGCCGGCAACCAGATCGACGGCGCCCGCGACTACCAGGAAGATGCCTTCCTCATTACCCAGCTCGGCGACAAGAACCGGGCCGGCGCGCTGGTAATCGTCGCCGATGGAATGGGCGGTCACGCCGCCGGCAACGTGGCCAGCAACATGGCGGTACAGGCCTTCAACAAGTTCTTCACCAGCCATTACCGGGACTACCCCATCCACGAGGTCCTGCGCCAGGCCACCCACGAGGCCAACAAGGCCATCGCCGACACCATCGCCGAGACCGCGGCCCTGAAGGGCATGGGCTGCACCCTGGTCGCGGCCTACTTCGATCCGGAAGGGAAGATGTGGTGGGTCAGCGTCGGCGACAGCCATCTCTACCTCCTGCGCAAGGGGGAGCTGGAGAAGAAGAACGCCGATCACAGCTACGGCGGCTTCCTCGACCGGATGGCCGAGGCGGGCAAACCGGTCGAGCCGGAGGAGGGGTTCGCCCGCAACATGCTGATGAGTGCGCTGACCGGCGAGGAGATCCCCGATATCGACTGCCCCGAGGAACCGCTGGAGCTGCAGCCGGGCGACCGCGTCATCCTCGCCTCCGACGGCCTGGACACCCTCAGCCACGGAAAGCTGATCTATCTGTCCCAGGATGTCGAGGGGGCCGAGGCCTACATGCAGGCCCTGCTGGATGCCGTCGAGGAGGCGGCCATGCCGCGTCAGGACAATACCACCGTGGTGGTGGTGGATGTGGAGAGCAGTGAAAAGGCCGTCGCGCCCGCTCCGGCGGAGGAGCCGATGGAACTGGAAGAGGCCGCCGGGACCGAGATCACCCAGCCACGCCAGAAGGCGGCAACCCAGCCCCCTCCCACCGAGCCCCCGCCCGTTGAGGGTGGCAACACCGCCCTGCTGATCGGGGTGGCCGTGGTGGTGGTGCTGCTGGTGCTGGGCGGGCTGGGCTATTTCCTCTTCGCCGGCAAGGGATCCGGCCCCGTCACCACGGTCGCCGAGGCACCGGCGCCGCAACCGGCGGCCGAGGCACCGCCACCCACCGAGGCACCGTCCCCCGCCGAGGCGCCCGAGACCCCGGCGCCACAGCCGGAGCCGGCCGAGACGGTCCCGGCCCCGGCCCCGGCGCCGGAGGCCGCGGCCAGGCCCGAGCCGGAGGCCGCTCCAGCCGTCACCCAGGCGCCGGAGGTGGCACCGGCAAAGGCACCGGCCACGACAGCGAAGGTGTTCAGGGACCCGCTCAGGGATGGTGGCAAGGGACCGGAAATGGTCTGGATCCCGGCCGGGACCTTCATGATGGGCAGCCCTGACACCCTCCCCTACTACGACGAGCGGCCGCAGCACAAGGTGAGCGTGTCCCGCATCGCCGTCAGCAGCAAGGAGATCACCATCGAGGAATACCAGCGCTTCGCCAAGGCCACCGGCCGCGCATTCAAGGCCCCTCCGTTCCTCGATCCGAAGACCTACCCCATGGCCTTCGTGACCTGGGAGGATGCCTTCTACTACGCCAAGTGGCTGAGCAAACAGACCGGGAAGAAATACCGCCTGCCCAGCGAGGCGGAGTGGGAATACGCCGCCCGCGGTGGTACCGACAGCCTCTACTGGTGGGGCCTGAAGCCCGGCAAGGGGCATGCCCACTGCATGGGCTGCGGCTCCCCCTTCGAGCCGCGCAAGCCCGCCCCGGTCGGGAGCTTCGACCCCAATCCATTCGGCCTCTATGACACCGCGGGCAACCTGCTGGAGTGGGTCCAGGACTGCTGGCATCCCGACTACAAGGGGGCGCCGGACGACGGCTCGGTGTGGGAAGGGGGAGACTGTTCCCGCCGGGTGGCCCGCGGCGGCTCCTTCAGCAGCGCCCCGCCCTCCCTGCGCAGCGCCAAGCGCGACAGCTACCCCGGCAACCGCCGCTACGACAACATCGGCATCCGGCTGGTGCGCGAGCCCTGACCCCGGCCGGGACCTGCAACGGGATCAGCGACCCACGAGGGACCGGCCCAGCCTTCGGAGCATCTGGATCAGGGCGAAGATCGAGATCCACAGGAACATCCCGACAAAGGCGTGTGGCAGGCTCTCCAGCAGAAACACCGCCACGGCATCGAACCAGCCATGCATGGGGCGGTGCAGGCCGTGGCGCGCAAGCCAGAAGATGGCCCCGGTCAGGATGACCGCGTCCCCGGCCAGGGACAAGCGCAGCAACCGCCGCCAGCGCCTCCCCTCCTCCTGATTCCCCAGGGCCCAGTTCAGCAGGGCGAAGACCGCCGTGAAAAAGAGACAGAGGGTGATCGCACCCGCCAGCAGCAGCGGCGGCAGTTGTTCCCTCAGGTGCAGCCAGGGCTTGCGGGCGCTGTCCATCAGGAACCAGAAGACCCAAGGGAACAGCGCCACGAAACCGAGTGCGGCGAGATCGGCGAGCGGGACCCTCTGGACTTGATAACCCGCGCGCAGGGAGGCCGAGGGCATCGGTGAGACCGGCGGGGACGGTTCCCGATCGGCCCTGCGATCCCGCCAGGCCGAGACGGTGTCGGCGCCGGCTCCGACCAGGTGGATCCCGCTACCGATACCGCCGCCCTCCCGGACCAGGATCCACTCCGGCCGCCCGCTGCCCTCTTCCAGGTCGGGCAGCCGGGCCGGTAGCCGGAACAGGAAGGGAATCTCCACCCCCTCGCCCCGCCGGCGGGGGCGGACCTCCTGGATGGAGGACCAGAGTGCCCGCTCGAGCAAGTGCCGTTCTCGTCCCAGGCGCAGCAGGCGTGACTGCTGGAGCACCAGATGGACCCGGACCGGAGTCCCGTCCCCCAGCTGACCCTGCACCCCGTAGGAGCCGGAGACCAGCCCCCCGGGGCGCAGATCCACCGCGCCCAGCTTCAGCTCCCTCCCGCCGCCACGTGCCGACCGCCAGTCGTGGAATCCCAGCCCCAGCAGGAGCAGCCCGGCACCGGCGAACATCAGCATGAGGACGGGGAGGGCCGGATTCTCCCGCCAGGCGGCGCCGTAGCGTCCCAGGTTGTCGACGAACCAGGGCAGGATCAGCAACAGGAACAGCGAGCCCATCGATATCGCCGCGACGGGAGGCAGCCGGCCCCTCCAGGCCAGTCCCGCCCCCCTTCCAGACTCCCTGCCCAGCTCCCGACTTCCTCGCCAGACGGCCATGGTGAAGGCCGCGACGGTCAGCACCAGCGCGGCTACGTAGAGCGCCAGCAGCGGCTCCCGATGGTGATTGATGAACTGCAGGAGCGCCTCGCTCATCCCCTGATCCCGTCACCCGGCAGCAGGCACCGTATCCACCATGACATACCCGACAGGACGCCGTCCGGAACAGGCCGGTCGGCCGGCGGCGCGGTCCGGTTGGTACTGCGCCCGGGTGGGTGAACGTTCGTGAGCATGGAACGATCGGGCGGATCCGGAAAACGCGGTCAGCCGATGGCCAGGGTGGAGTTCAGACATCCTTATCCCCCCTCCCGATCCTCCTGGCGACGATGCGCCTCCTGGTGGGATGGAACGATCGACCCGCCTTGAGAGGCTGCCGGGATACCGTGGGTGAAGGCCCCGACCGGATCGCGCAGCAGCGCCTTCAGCACGTGGGAATTCCACGGCTCGAGGTGCATGACGGCCCCGGCGAGGAGGGCCAGCAGCAGCATCCACCAGAGATGATTGTCGGCGCGGGGCCGCTCGTAACCCGTAATCGTACCGGCCTCCGGCATGAACGGTTCGCCGGTGTCGGGATCCCTGATTGGCGCGGCCTCGACCCCGACCTGCCGGATCCGGCCGGCCCGCGCATCCTCCAGAAAGCGCTGCAGGGCAGAGCGGGCCCGCAGCCAGATCCCGAGATAGACCAGGAGACTGGCCACGATCGCGGCCACGCCGATGGCGGCCTGTCCCTCGTTACGCAGGGAGAGGCCGAAGCGCAGGAAGGGATACCAGGCGAGCAGCAACAGGATACCGATGACGGTGAACACCCAGGGTGCCCCGCCCTGTGCCTTGCGGACGAAGTCCCGGTCCACCGGGGAGCCAGCCATTCTTCCGCTTCGTCTGTCAGTGTCTCGCGCCGACATCGCCTTCAACCTCGCTGTCTCAGCGCCTTGCGGGAACGCCCTTTCGTGTTCAATGGTCGAGGGGCATAGGTCATGTGAAGGAACAGGTCAATCACATTTTCTGGCCCCGGCATCCGCAAGGCTTGTGGAGAGTGGTCCGCTGTTCCGGACTACGCTTGCAGCAGGACCCCGGATGCTGTATCGGCGGCCGGTAACGATGACTTGAGGGGGAAACGAGCAGTGGTATGAGGGGGACAGGAGAGAACTGCGGTTAGAGATCAGGGGAACCTCTCCTGCCGAGCGCCTCACCTGTCGCCTCCTTCACATCCCGGCAGAGAGGTGGCGTCCGGGAGCTGAAGGCGCAGCAATACCCGGACGCCGTCACCGACCCGGCAATCAGCGACATAACCGATGGCACCGGGGGTACCCGCAACGAAGCGCAGCACCGCCTCCTGCGACCCCAGAACCTTCGGCGGCGAGATGCCGTGGAAATACATCTGATCCCAGTAATCGCGCATCGCCTCCGGCGGCTGGCCGAACAGGGTCAGGGAGAAGGCCAGGCGCAGGGGATCACCGGCCGGGAGATTGACCGGTATAACCGGGTTGCCCTTGTCGCTGATACGCTGCTCCCGGCGGTAGAGCCGGGCCAGAACCCGCGGGTCGGGGGGGATACCGTCGAGGGCGGGATGGACGATCACCGCCAGCGAGGCGGCAACGGCCCAGCGGGTCACTGCCACGAGCAGGGCCAGGGTGAATATCAGGATGCGCAAT
>RFJX01000149.1 GCA_003694425.1 Gammaproteobacteria bacterium | reverse complement strand
CACGATGGCCTCATCCTTCATGGCCTTCATGTGCTCGTGGGTGATGACGTGGTAGTTGCCGGTGGCGGTGACGAAGATGTCGGCCACGGGCGCCGCCTCCTCCATGGTCACCACCCGGTAGCCCTCCATCGAGGCCTGCAGGGCGCAGATCGGGTCGACCTCGGTGACCCAGACGGTGGCGCCGAGTCCCCGCAGGCTCTGGGCACAGCCCTTGCCGACGTCGCCGTAGCCCAGCACCACGCAGATCTTGCCGGCTATCATCACGTCGGTGGCCCGCTTGATGCCGTCGACGAGGGACTCACGGCAGCCATAGAGGTTGTCGAACTTGGACTTGGTGACCGAGTCGTTGACGTTCATCGCCGGACACCACAGCTCCCCGGAGCGCTCCATCTCGTAGAGCCGGTGGACCCCGGTGGTGGTCTCCTCGGTGATGCCGCGGATGTTGGCCCGGATGCGCGAGTAGAAGCTGGCGTCCTCGGCCAGGCGCGCGCGGATGGCGGCGTACAGCGCCTCCTCCTCCTCGCTGGTCGGGTTGTCCAGCAGCGAGGGGTCCTGTTCGGCCTTGGCCCCGAGGTTGATCAGCAGGGTGGCGTCGCCGCCGTCGTCCAGGATCATGTTGGGGGTGCCGCCGTCGCTCCACTCCATGATGCGGTGGGTGAAGGCCCAGTATTCCTCGAGGCTCTCGCCCTTGTAGGCGAAGACCGGGACCCCGTCGGCGGCGATCGCCGCGGCGGCGTGGTCCTGGGTGGAGAAGATGTTGCAGGAGGCCCAGCGCACCTCGGCCCCCAGCGCGGTGAGGGTCTCGATCAGCACCGCGGTCTGGATGGTCATGTGCAGCGAGCCGGCCACCCGCGCCCCCTTGAGGGGCTGCTCGGCGGCGTACTTCTCGCGCAGCGCCATCAGACCGGGCATCTCGGTCTCGGCGATGGCGATCTCCTTGCGCCCCCACTCCGCGAGGGAGGGATCGGCGATGACGAATTCCGGTTTGTCCTTGATCACAGCGTTCATGGTGAACTCCTCAAAGTTGACCGAGCGCCGTTGCTTCTCTTGCAGCGACCGGACGAGCCTGGCGGGTGACCCCCGTTGCAACGCTCCTCGTCCGGTTTCCTGATGGAGGCGAAGCCTCCAGCTTCATCGATCCCGACAGCCCCCGGGGCTTCGGGACCCTTCCTGCAGACCGTGAGCAACAGGGATGTTGCGATCGAGCCTACAGGGATACGGTCTCCAGCAACCGACATCAACTGGAGCTTGCAAGCGCTCACTAGTCGGCATCCCCAAATTTCCCTGCGTGGCGACCGTTCGGCCGACTCCCGCACCGGGTCTGTCGACCAACCGCGTCGCGGCCGAATTCACAGCGTGTCTGCAGGAAGGGTCCCGGAGACCCGTCGAAGCCACCACATGGCCTTGCTCCCGCTCTCTCCGCCAAACCGCCTGTCACCTCGCTCGTCTGCTGCCCACCTCAAAGCCCCGCATCCAGCCGCAGGGCCTCGGCCTTGTCGGTCCGCTCCCAGGTGAATTCCGGTTCCTCGCGCCCGAAGTGGCCGTAGGCCGCGGTCTTGCGGTAGATGGGGCGGATCAGGTCGAGCATGCGGATGAGGCCGTAGGGGCGCAGATCGAAGTGCTCGCGGACCAGTTCGATGATATGGCGGTCCTCGATGGCGCCGGTGCCGAAGGTGTTGATGCTGATCGAGGTCGGTTCGGCCACGCCGATGGCGTAGGAGACCTGGATCTCGCAGCGCTCGGCCAGGCCGGCGGCGACGATGTTCTTGGCCACGTAGCGCCCGGCATAGGCCGCCGAGCGGTCCACCTTGGAGGGGTCCTTGCCGGAGAAGGCGCCGCCGCCGTGGCGGGCCATGCCGCCGTAGGTGTCGACGATGATCTTGCGCCCGGTCAGGCCGCAGTCGCCCACCGGCCCGCCGATCACGAACTGGCCGGTGGGGTTGATGTGGAAGCGGGTCCGCTCGTCGATCCACTCCTCCGGCAGCACCGGCAGGATGATGTTCTCCATCACCGCCTCGCGCAGCCGCTCCTGGGTGATGTCCGGGTCGTGCTGGGTGGAGAGCACCACCGCGTCCGCACCATCGATCCTGCCGTCGACATAGCGCAGGGTGACCTGGCTCT
This sequence comes from Gammaproteobacteria bacterium, assembly GCA_003694425.1. GTDB lineage: Bacteria > Pseudomonadota > Gammaproteobacteria > J113 > J113 > J113. The sequence goes on along the minus strand of RFJX01000149.1, from coordinate 8,568 downwards.
TGGCATCGGGACGCAGCCACGGCAGGACATGGGTCTTGCGCATCTCGGCCTGGCGCTGGACCAGTCGGTGGGCATAGGCGATCGGCGCCGGCATCAGGACCTCGGTCTCGTTGGTGGCGTAACCGAACATCAGCCCCTGGTCCCCGGCCCCCTGTTCCTCGGGCGACTGCCGGTCCACACCCATGGCGATATCGGGCGACTGCTTGCCGATCAGGGAAATGACGGCACAGGTGGAGCCGTCGAAGCCGACATGCGAGCTGGTGTAGCCGATGTCGCACACGGTGTCGCGCACGACCTTTTCCAGATCCAGATTCGCCGAGGTGGTGATCTCGCCGGCGACGATCACCGCGCCGGTCTTGACCATGGTTTCGCAGGCGACGCGGGCGTCGGGATCGCTATCCAGGATGGCGTCCAGGATGGCATCCGAAACCTGATCGGCGATCTTGTCCGGATGACCCTCGGAGACGGATTCGGAGGTGAACAGTGTGGTTACGGCCATGATTCTTCTGTGTCCCTGATGGAAAAAGGATGCTAGTTTAGTGGATCGGTGGGCGAGTGTAACACCCAATGCCGCCGCCCTGCCTTGAGCATTGCTCAAGGAGACATGAATCAATTGTCGTCATGACCGGGAGAATCTTGAACCATGGTACTCATGCACACGCCGGTCTGTGAGTTCGGCACTCCCGCCCCGGACTTCGCGCTGCCGGGCGTGGATGGGCGGATCTGGACCCTGGAGGACTGCCGCGGGGAGAAGGGCACCCTGGTCATGTTCATCTGCAACCACTGTCCCTACGTCAAGGCTATCCAGCACAAGCTGGTCCGCGACACCCGCGAGCTGCTCGAATACGGCGTGCGATCGGTCGCCATCATGCCGAACGATACCGAGGCCTACCCCGAGGACTCCTTCGAGAACATGAAGCGGGTGGCCGAACAGTTCGGCTACCCCTTCCCCTACCTGCTGGACGAGACCCAGGAGGTGGCCCGGGCCTACGGCGCGGTCTGCACCCCGGACTTCTTCGGCTACAACGCCGACCTGCGGCTCCAGTACCGCGGCCGGCTGGATGCCACCACCCCGGGGCGCGAGGCCCCACCCGACGCCCCCCGCGAGCTGTTCGAGGCGATGGTCCAGATCTCCCGGACCGGGAAGGGACCGGCCGAGCAGATCCCCTCCATGGGCTGCTCCATCAAGTGGCGGGAATGACGGCCATCGGCCTTGCCCGGGTGCGAGGGGGCATGTCGCCCGCCGGGCCCAGCTTGCGCCTCCTCCTGGCCTGGGTGATGGCCGGCCTGCTGGGTTCGACCGCGGCGACGGCCGGGGAGATCGCCCGCTACCGGCTGGGCGATGGCGAGCAGACCCTCTACTTCGGCGACCCCTGGCACGTGCGGGCCGAGCTGCGTGGAGCGAAGGGGCCGACGACCACCCTCATCCTCAACGAGCGCCAGACGGCGAACCTGCGCGGTGAGCAGCCGACCGGCGACGATATCCCACTGACCCCGAAGCCGGTGCTGCCGCAGGGCGAGGTCCTGCTCAGGGTGCGGGATACCGGGAAGGAGGGCAGCCATGCCGGTATCCGCGGGCGGTGGTTCGAGCTGTACCTGAAATCCGGCCGCCGGGAACGGGTCCTGCTGAGCCGCGACCCGCACCTGCGGGCGGTCCGCTTGGGCTGGCGCTACCTGATCGATGCCCTGGGCTCCCGTCCGGGGTTGGGGGATTTCCGTACCCTGGATCGGTTGCTGCGCCACCCCGACCTCTCCGGGTGGGCCCTGTTGCAGTGGCCGGGCGTGGCCAGCCTGACCAGCCTCCGCAGCGCCCCCCTGCCGGATGACCTCTTCTCCCTGACCCGCTGAGGCGACGCAAACGGACCGCCAGGCGCCGGATTGCTTGACCGGGGCCGGCTTTGCCAGTAATTTGCCGCAGTTTATCCAACCGACTTTTGGGTCATCGCGGAAAACGACGTGGGCAAGAAACTGAGAGGCGCAGAGATCTTCGTTCGCTGTCTGCAGGACGAGGGCGTGGAGTTCATCTTCGGCTACCCGGGCGGTGCCGTCCTGCACATCTACGACGAGCTCTACAAGATCGATAATCCCCGGCACATCCTGGTCCGGCACGAGCAGGGGGCGACCCACGCCGCCGACGGCTATGCCCGCGCCACCGGCAAGCCGGGCGTGGTCCTGGTCACCTCGGGTCCCGGCGCCACCAACACCATAACCGGCATCGCCACCGCCTACATGGACTCGATCCCCATGGTGGTCTTCACCGGCCAGGTGCCGCGCCCGCTGATCGGCAACGACGCCTTCCAGGAGGTGGACAACGTCGGCATCACCCGCCCCTGCGTCAAGCACAACTTCATGGTCACCGACGTGCGGGACCTGGCCACCACCATCAAGAAGGCCTTCTACATCGCCACCAGCGGCCGTCCCGGCCCGGTGGTCGTTGACCTGCCCAAGGACATCACCGCCGATTCCTGCGAGTATGCATATCCCGAATCGGTCGAGATCCGGTCCTACAAGCCGGTCACGAAGGGCCATCCCGGTCAGATCAGGAAGGCGGTCAACCTCCTGCTCAAGGCCCGGCGGCCGATGATCTACAGCGGCGGCGGCGTGGTGCTGGACAACGCCGCGGAGGAGCTCACCGAGTTCACCCGCCTGCTCGGCTACCCCATCACCAACACCCTGATGGGGCTGGGCGCCTATCCCGCCACCGATCCCCAGTTCGTCGGCATGCTCGGCATGCACGGCACCTACGAGGCCAACATGGCGATGCACCAGTGCGACGTCCTGCTGGCCATCGGCGCCCGCTTCGACGACCGGGTGACCGGGGACCTGGAGAAGTTCTGCCCCCATGCGAAGATCATCCATGTCGACATCGACCCGGCCTCGATCGCCAAGAACGTGCCGGTGGACATACCCATCGTCGGCAGCGTCCGGAATGTGCTCCGGGACATGCTCGCGCTGCTCAAGGAGAGCAAGGAGAAGCCCGACAAGCAGGCGCTGAAGGCGTGGTGGAAGCAGATAGACCAGTGGCGCGCGGTCAACTGCCTCGCCTACGAACACTCGGACGAGGTGATCAAGCCGCAGTACGTGATCGAGAAGCTGTGCGAGCTGACCGGTGGTGACGCCTATGTGACCTCCGACGTCGGCCAGCACCAGATGTGGGCGGCCCAGTATTACAAGTTCAACAAGCCGCGGCGCTGGATCAACTCCGGTGGCCTCGGGACCATGGGCTTCGGCATGCCGGCGGCCCTGGGGGTCAAGCTGGCCTATCCGGAGGAGACCGTCTGCTGCATCAGCGGCGAGGCCTCGCTGGTGATGTGCATCCAGGAACTCTCCACCGCACTGCAGTACGACCTGCCGATCAAGATCATCCTGCTCAACAACCGCTACATGGGGATGGTGCGACAGTGGCAGGAGTTCTTCTACGACCGCCGCTACGCCCATTCCTACATGGATGCCCTGCCGGACTTCGTCAGGCTGACCGAGGCCTACGGCCACGTCGGCATGCGGGTCGAGAAGCCGGGCGAGGTGGAGTCGGCCCTCAAGGAGGCGCTCGAGATGAAGGACCGGCTGGTCCTGATCGACTTCATCACCGACCAGACCGAGAACGTCTATCCCATGATCGCGGCGGGCAAGGGGCACAACGAGATCATCCTTCCCACCGACCGGGAGCTCGCCTGATGCGCCACGTGATCGCCCTGCTGCTGGAAAACGAGGCCGGCGCCCTGTCGCGGGTGGCCGGGCTCTTCTCGGCCCGCGGCTACAACATCGAGTCGCTGACCGTGGCGCCGACCGAAGACCCGAGCGCCTCGCGCATGACCATCGTCACCCATGGCTCGGACGCCGTCATCGAGCAGATCACCAAGCAGCTGAACAAGCTGGTGGACGTGATCAAGCTGGTCGACCTGTCCGAATCCAGCCATATCGAACGGGAGCTGATGCTGGTCAAGGTGCGGGCCAGGGACGCCGCCGCCCGGGAGGAGGTCAAGCGCCTGTCCGACATCTTCCGCGGTCGCGTCCTCGACGTCACCCCGGCCTGCTACACCATCGAGATGACCGGCACCGGCGACAAGCTGGACGCCTTCCTCGAGGCCCTTCCCGCGCGCAGCATCATGGAGGTGGTGCGCAGCGGCTGCGCCGGCATCTCCCGTGGCGAGAAACGCCTGAAGATCTGAACACCCCTGTCATCAACCCGCCATTTCCGGAAGAGAGACCCATGCTCAACATCTACTACGACAAAGACGCCGATCTTTCCCTGATCCAGAGCCGCAAGGTCGCCATCATCGGCTACGGCTCGCAGGGACATGCCCACGCGAACAACCTGAAGGACTCCGGTGTCGAGGTCGTGGTGGGGCTGCGCGAGGGCTCCGCCAGCGCCGACAAGGCCCGCAATGCGGGGCTCTCGGTCAAGTCGATCGAAGAGGCGACGGCGGAGGCGGACGTGGTGATGATCCTCGCCCCCGACGAACACCAGGCGAGCCTCTACCGCGAGCAGATCGAGCCCAACCTGAAGCAGGGCGCCGCCCTGGCCTTCGCCCACGGCTTCAACATCCACTTCGAGCAGATCGTTCCGCGCCCCGATCTCGACGTGATCATGGTCGCGCCCAAGGGCCCCGGCCACCTGGTGCGCCAGACCTACGTGGAAGGCGGCGGCGTACCCTCGCTCATCGCCGTGTTCCAGGACGCCTCCGGCCAGGCCAGGGAGATCGCGCTGGCCTACGCCTCGGCCAATGGCGGGGGCCGGGCCGGGGTGATCGAGACCACCTTCCGCGAGGAGTGCGAGACCGACCTGTTCGGGGAGCAGGTGGTGCTCTGCGGCGGCCTCACCGCCCTGATCCAGGCCGGCTTCGAGACCCTGGTGGAGGCCGGCTATGCCCCGGAGATGGCCTACTTCGAGTGCCTGCACGAGGTCAAGCTGATCGTCGACCTCATCTACGAGGGCGGCATCGCCAACATGCGTTACTCCATCTCCAATACCGCCGAGTACGGCGACCTGACCCGCGGCCCCCGGGTGGTGAACGAGCAGACCAAGGAGGAGATGAAGCGCATCCTCGGCGAGATCCAGCGCGGCGAATTCGCCCGCGAGTTCATCCTCGAGAACCAGGCCGGCGCCCCCTCCCTGCGCGCCCTGCGCCGCCTCGGCCGCGAACACCCGATCGAGGAGGTGGGCGAGCGCCTGCGTGCGATGATGCCCTGGATCCAGGCCAACAAGATCGTCGACCGGTCCAGGAACTGAATCTTCTTTCACCACAGAGACACAGAGGAAAATGGCTGTCAGCAATCGGCCTTCGGCCATCCGTACAGGCCACTTTCCGAGGACTACCCGTGTTGCGTGACACCCCGGTTGGGCTGTAAGGAGGAAAACCAGAAAATCTCCGTGTCCTCCGTGTCTCCGTGGTGAGAATGTAGTACAACCGCCGCATAAAGGGCTGGAGAAGGCAATGGCCGGTGAAGGCGACAAACCCCGGCGCGGCATCTATCTGCTGCCCAATCTGTTCACCACGGCGGCGCTGTTCGCCGGTTTCTACGCCATCGTCGCCGCCACCAAGGGGGCGTTCGAGGCGGCGGCGGCCTCCATCTTCATCGCCGCGGTGCTGGACGGGATGGATGGCCGCATCGCCCGGCTGACCAACACCCAGAGCGCCTTCGGGGCCGAATACGACTCGCTCTCGGACATGATCTCCTTCGGCCTGGCCCCGGCGCTTGTGGCCTACCACTGGGGCCTGCACGAACTGGGCAAGCTGGGCTGGCTGGCCGCCTTCACCTACGTCGCCGCCACCGCGCTGCGCCTGGCCCGGTTCAATACCCAGGTCGGGATCGCCGACAAGCGCTATTTCCAGGGTCTGGCGAGCCCCTCCGCGGCAGGCCTGGTGGCCGCCACGGTCTGGGTCGGCGAGAGCTACGACCTTGCCCGCCTGATCCCGGTCCTGCCCGTGATCCTGGTCATGACCGTCACGGTCGCGCTGCTGATGGTCAGCAACATCCGCTATCACAGCTTCAAGGGGCTCGATTTCAGGGGCCGGGTCCCCTTCGTCCACATCCTGGTGGTGGTCCTTCTGTTCGTGCTGATCTCCCTCGATCCGCCACTGGTCCTGTTCAGCGTGCTCTTCTGCTACGCCCTCTCCGGGCCGGTGATGACCCTGATCGAACTGCGCCGGCGCCGGCTGGAACGCAAGCGCGCGGGTGGTACGCCCCCGCCCTGAGCCTGTGCTAAGATTCATGCCAAGGACGAAACGCACCACGTAACCGCCCTTCTTCGAACAACCGCGCCCATGCTCGTCATCCCCGCAATCGACATCAAGAACGGCCGCTGCGTACGCCTGGAGCAGGGCCGGATGGACAAGGACACCGTCTATTCCGAGGACCCCCGCGAGATGGCCGGGCGCTGGGTCGAGGCCGGGGCCCGGCGGCTGCACCTGGTCGATCTCGACGGCGCGGTCGAGGGCAGGCCGGTCAATGCCGGTGTCATCCACGAGATCTGCGAGGCCTTCCCCGAGGTACCGGTCCAGGTCGGGGGCGGCATCCGCGACGAAGAGGCCATGCAGGACTATCTGGATGCCGGGGCCAGCTACGTCATCATCGGCACCAAGGCGGTGACCGCACCACACTTCGTGGAGGACGCCTGCCTCGAGTTCCCCGGCCACATCATCGTCGGTCTCGACGCCCGCGACGGCAAGGTGGCGATCGACGGCTGGTCCAAGCTCTCGCACCACGACGTGATCGACCTGGCCCAGCGGTTCGAGATGAACGGGGTGGCGGCCATCATCTATACCGACATCAGCCGCGACGGGATGCTCAGCGGGGTCAACATCGAGGCCACGGTGAAGCTGGCCCAGGCGGTGACCACCCCGATCATCGCCTCCGGCGGGATCACCGACCTGGAGGACATCCGCGCCCTGCGCGAGGTCCAGGACGAGGGGATCATCGGTGTGATCACCGGCCGGGCCCTCTACGAGGGGACCCTGGATTTCGCCGAGGCGCAGCGGCTCGCCGAAGACGACTGACACCGGCGGCGCTGGCAGCCCTCCTGCTGCCCGGCCCAGACCATCACCATCGTGACAGCAACCGACCCATGAGCCTTGCCAAGCGCGTCATACCCTGCCTCGACGTGGATGCCGGCAGGGTGGTGAAGGGGGTCCGTTTCGTCGACATCCGCGATGCCGGGGACCCGGTGGAGATCGCCCGTCGCTACGACGAACAGGGCGCCGACGAGATCACCTTCCTGGACATCACCGCCAGCCACGAGGGGCGCGAGACCATGGTCCATGTGGTGGAGCAGGTGGCCAGTCAGGTCTTCATCCCCCTCACCGTCGGCGGCGGCATCCGGGAGATCGAGGACATCCGCCGGATGCTGATGGCCGGCGCCGACAAGGTCGGCATCAACACCGCCGCGGTCAGCAATCCCGATTTCGTGGCCGAGGCCTCCGCCCGCTTCGGCGCCCAGTGCATCGTGGTGGCCATCGACGCCCGCCGGGTCAGCGGCCCCGACGAGCGGCCCCGGTGGGAGATCTACACCCACGGCGGCCGCACGCCCACCGGCATCGACGCGGTGGAGTGGGCCGTGCGCATGGAACGGCTCGGTGCCGGGGAGCTGCTCCTGACCAGCATGGACCGGGACGGCACCCGCGACGGCTTCGACCTGGAACTGACCCGCGAGGTGGCGGATACTGTCGGCATCCCGGTGATCGCCTCGGGCGGGGTGGGCACGCTGCAACACCTGGTCGAGGGAATCATCGAAGGGCATGCCGACGCCGTGCTGGCCGCCAGCATCTTCCACTTCGGCGAGCACACCGTGGCCGAGGCCAAGCAGGTGATGGCCGCCGCCGGGATCGAGGTCAGACTGTGAGCTACCGTGGAGATCCGCAATCATGAAGACAAACAGGCTGTTCGCATTGCTGCTGCTGGTCCTTCCTGCGCTCTCCAGCCAGGCCGGGGGGGAGAACGAGGTGGCCAAGGTGGAGGAGGCGATCCAGGTGCTGGAGGAGGTCCGGCGCATCCCGGAACAGTCCATCCCCCCCGGCCTGCTGGCCAATGCCCAGGCCATCGCCATCATCCCGGGGGTGGTCAAGGCCGGCTTCATCGTCGGTGGCCGCTATGGGGAGGGGGTCATTCTCCGGCATGACCCGAAGAGCGGGAAGTGGGGCCTGCCGGTCTTCATGACCCTGGCCGGCGGCAGCTTCGGCTTCCAGATCGGCGCCTCCTCCACCGACGTCATCCTGGTGTTCAAGAACCGGCGCGGCCTGGACAACCTGCTGCGCGGCAAATTCACCCTGGGGGCGGACGCCTCGGTCGCCGCCGGCCCGGTGGGCCGCCAGGCCGAGGCCGCCACCGATGCCGCCCTGAAGGCCGAGATCTATTCCTATTCCCGCAGCCGGGGGCTGTTCGCCGGCATCGCCCTGGATGGCTCGGTCCTGGAGATCGACCACGCGGCAACCGCCCGCTTCTACGGCAAGCCGGGCCTGACGGCGTATGATGTCTTCGAAGGAAAGGTACCGAAGGTTCCGGATGTGGTCCGGCGGCTGCACGAGGCGCTGAAGTGAGCGAGGAGATCCTCAGGCGCCTGGGCGAGGTCAT
>RFJX01000148.1 GCA_003694425.1 Gammaproteobacteria bacterium | reverse complement strand
GTGCTGGTCGGCAGCCGGCTCGAGGCGGAGGCGGTCGCCGCCTCCGGCGAGGCCGCCGCAGGGGAGGTGGAGCCGATTTCCGATCACCGCGCCTCGGCCGCCTACCGCAAGGCCATGGCCGGTGTCTACACCCGCCGGGTCCTGCAGCGGGTCCGGCAACGTCTCAATCCCGGAGAATCGCAGTGAAGCAGCTCATCGAACTGGAGATCAACGGCCAGCGGCAGGAGCTGCTGGTGGAGCCGCACACCAGCCTGCTCCAGTGCCTGCGGGAGCAGGCCTTCCTCAAGGGGGCGAAGCGGGGCTGCGATTCCGGCGGCTGCGGCTGCTGTACCGTCCTGGTGGACGGCCGGGCGGTCTATTCCTGCATGACCCTGGTGATGTCGGTCGAGGGCCGCAGCATCACCACGGTAGAGGGACTGTCCGGAGAGGGGGCACTGGACCCGGTGCAGCAGGCCTTCATCGATGCAGGGGCCGTGCAGTGCGGCTACTGTACCTGCGGCATGATGATGGCGGCCAGGCAGCTGCTCGATGACAATCCTGACCCCAGCGAGGAGGAGATCCGCAAGGGCATCGCCGGCAACCTCTGTCGCTGTACCGGCTACGCCAAGATCGTCGAGGCCATCCGCCTGGCGGCCTCCCGGCGTCAGGGGCATTCAGTGGGAGAGGCAGGATGACAGAGTTCAGGACCATCGGCAGAAGCATCCCCCGTCCGGATGCCTTCGACAAGGTGACGGGCGGGAAGCATTACCCGGTGAACGTGAGCCTGCCGGGCATGTTGCATGCGAAACTCCTGCGCAGTCCCCTGCCCCATGCCCGCATCCTCTCGATCGATACCAGCGAGGCGGAGAGGCTGCCGGGGGTGAGGGCGGTACTGGTCCCCGACGAGGTCCCCCGGATCCCGCTGACTCCGGTCTACTTCACCCCGGTACAGTCCCCGACCATGGTCCAGGACTTCGTCGTCATGAGCCGGCAGGTGCGCTGGGCCGGGCAGCCGGTGGCCGCCGTCGCCGCCGATACCCCGGAGATCGCGGAGCAGGCCCTGGAGCTGATCGCGGTCGAATACGAGGAACTCCCGACCGTCTTCGACCCGGAGGAGGCGATGGCGGAAGGGGCGCCCCAGCTGCACGAGCACGCCCCCGGCAACATCGCCAAGCACGAGGTCTTCAGCATGGGCGACCTCGAACAGGGATTCGCCGAGGCCGACCATGTCTTCGAGGGGGTATACCAGACCCAGCGGGTCCACACCTGCTATATGGAGCCGCGCGTCTGCGTGGTCGACAGCGATACCGACGGGCGGCTCACCGTCTGGTCCTCCATGCAGCACGCCTTCGGACTGCGGGAGAAGCTGGCCTTCGCCCTGGGGATCCCGGAGAGCCGGGTGAACGTGGTCAAGCCCCGCTACATCGGCGGGGGCTTCGGTGGCAAGCTGGACATGGGCTTCATCGAGCCCATCGCCGCCCTCCTGAGCCGGAAGACCGGGCGGCCGGTGCGGGCGGAGCAGTCTCGCGGCGAGGACTTCATCACCACCGCCCGCCATCCGATCAAGGTCTATCTCAGGACCGGAGTGAAGAAGGATGGCACCTTCACCGCCCGGCATATCAAAAGCATCCTCGATGCCGGTGCCCATGCCACCCACGGCTCCGAGGTGATCATGGTGCACGGCCTGTTCGGAACGCTGTTTCCGTGGAAGTGCCCCAATCAGACCTGGGAGGGCTTCGCGGTCTACACCAACAACATGATCGGCGGCGGCTATCGCGGCTACGGCGCACCCCAGGGCTGCTTCGCGGTGGAGTCGCAGAACGACGAGATCTGCGAGGCGCTGGGACTGGATCCGATCGAGTTCCGCCTCAGGAACACCTGGCGCGAGGGTGACCCGCACCCCGCCATCGAGGGGCATACCCTCAATACCTATCGTCTGGAGGATTGCCTGCGCCAGGGGGCCGAGCGCATCGGCTTCGGCGAGCGGCGACCGGCTGCGTCAGGGGAGGGGACGAAGCGGCGCGGTATCGGCTTCGCCTGTCACCCGCTGTGGGTCAGCGGCTGCGTCGGATTCCCGGACATCTACGAGCATGCCGGGGCGATCGTGAAGCTGAACCGGGATGCCACGGCCGATGTCGTAACCGCCTGCGTCGACCTCGGCTGCGGCCAGATCACGGTGCTGACCCAGATCGTGGCCGAGGAGCTGCAGTTGCCCCCGGAGTCGGTGCGCCTGAGCTACGCCGACACCGATATCGCCCCCTTCGACGCCCCGACCCATGCCAGCCGGGCCACCTACTCCGCCGGTCTCGCGGTCCAGGCCGCGGCCCGGGATGCCCGCAGGAGGCTGCTGGAGGCGGCCGGCCACGTGATGGGGGCAGACCCGCAAACGCTGGTGCTGGAAGAGGGCAGGGTGATGGTGCGCGGTCAGCCGGACAGCGCCCGCCCGATGGCAGAGATCATCGCCCGGGCGGAGGCGCCCTGGATCGAGGTCGGTCCCGAAGGGCCCGTGCCCACCACCCTGGAGGAGAAGGGCACCATCATGGGGCTCGCCTGTCAGGCACCGCCCTCCAACCCGTCACCGGTGGGGGCCGAATTCGTCGAGGTGGAGGTGGATACCGAGACCGGCGAGGTGAAGGTGCTGCGGGTGGTCTATGCGCACGACGTCGGCCGGCTGCTGCACCGCAGCGGTGCGGAGGGGCAGGTCGAGGGCGGTTTCCAGCAGGGGATGGGGTATGCGCTGATGGAACAGATGGTGTTCGATGAGGAGACTGGCGCCCATCTCACGGGGGATTTCCTCGACTACAAGATCCCCACCGCGGTGGAGATGCCACGGTCGATCGAGGCCATCTTCATCGAGTCGGATGAACCGAGCGGTCCCTACGGGGCCAAGAGCCTTTCCGAGATGTGTCTCATCGTGCCGGCGGCAGCCATCGCCAATGCCGTCTACAATGCAACAGGGGCGCGGATACGCGACCTGCCGATCACACCGGAGAAAGTGCTCCGGGCCCTGGGCAAGCTCTGAACGGAGCGGATCCAGGCGCGAGGAGCGGAGGTAAGTCCATGCACGCGAAGACGAAACCGCACGGCAAGAAGGTCTCCACCTATTGCTACCAGTGCGTGAACGGTCCGGATCTGCTGACCGTCGAGGTCATCGACGGGGTCGCCACCAGGATCGAGCCCAATTTCGATCTGCGGGGAGAGCATCCCGCCGACGGCAAGATCTGTGTCAAGCCCTTCGGGCTCATCCAGAAGACCTACAATCCCAACCGCATCCTGCACCCGATGAAGCGCACCAACCCCAAGAAGGGCAAGGACGAGGACCCGGGCTGGGTCCAGATCAGCTGGGACGAGGCGCTGGACCTGGTGGCCGAGCGGCTGAAGAAGGCGCGCGAGAAGGGGGTGCTGGACGAGAACGGGAATCCCCGGCTGGCCTTCACCACCGGCGGCGCGGCCACCCCCTTCAAGTACATGGGCAGCTTCCCGGCCTTCCTGGTCGCCTGGGGACCGTTCGATCAGAGCATCGGCGCCGGGGGCACGGTGAAGTGCTATCACAGCGAGCACATGTTCGGTGAGCTCTGGCACCGCGCCTTCACGGTCCTGCCCGACACCCCGAGCTGCGACTACATCATCTCCTTCGGCAACAACATCAATGCCTCCGGAGGGGTGACGGGGGTCCGGCGTCATGCCGATGCCCGGGCCCGGGGCATGAAGCGGATCCAGTTCGAGCCGCACCTCTCCGTCACCGGCGCGACCTCCTCGGAATGGATCCCGATCCGGCCGCAGACCGATTCGGCGGTGCTCTATGCGATGCTGCACGTGCTGATGCACGAGACGCCGCTGGAGAGGCTCGATGTCCCCTTCTTGCGGGACTACACCTCCTCCCCCTATCTGGTCGGACCCAACGGCTTCTATCTGCGGGACCCGGAAAGCCGCAAGCCGCTGCTCTGGGACCTGCGCTCGAACCGGGCCGTTCCCTACGATACCGAGGGGACCGAACCGGCCCTGCTGGGACCGTTCCGGGTGGAGGAGGCAATCGAGGTGGGTCCGGACGAGGAGACCTGGAACCATCGCAATGTCGAGGCCCCCACGGCACTGGACAAGGCCAGGGCACTGGTCTCGGACAAGAGCCCGGAATGGGCCGAGGGCATCTCCGACGTTCCCGCGGCGACCATCCGCCGCATCGCCAACGAGTTTCTGGAGCATGCCCGGATCGGCGAGACCGTGGAGATCGACGGGCGGGTCCTGCCCTACCGCCCCGTAGCCACCGTACTCGGCAAGTCGGTGAACAACGGTTGGGGGGGCTACGACTGCGTCTGGGCCCATACCATGATGCAGGTGCTGGTCGGGGCTCTGGAGGTGCCGGGCGGTCTGCTCGGCAGCACCGTGCACCTGAGCGGCGACACCGACTGGGACCGGATGCTGACCGTGGAGCCGGGTGAGGACGGCTTCATGAAACACCCGTTCAATCCCACCAGCAAGGAGGAATGGGAGCGGCATCCGGTCAACCGGCATGCCGAACAGAGCATCACCCCCATGGCGGGCCACAACCAGGGGGCCCAGCTGTTCGGCGCCACCACCCTGGCCTGGCTGCGGCTGCAGGGACGGGCGGGCCAGAACTGGCCGCGGCCAAAACCGCCGGACGTCTGGTTCGTCTACAAGTGCAACCCGGCCATCTCCTTCTCGGAGACCGAGAAGATCTGCGAGGAGATGGCCCAGTTCCCCTTCATCGTCGCCTTCGCCTACCAGATGGACGAGACGGTCCATTTCGCCGACGTGCTGCTGCCCGAGGCCACCGACCTGGAGAGCGACCAGCTGCTGAGGATCGGGGGCACCCACTACTTCGAGAACCACTGGGTTACCGAAGGATGGGCCCTGCGCCAGGCCGCGGTTGAGCCGCTGGGGGAGGCGAAGGACTTCTCCTGGATCGCCAACCAGCTGGCCCGCCGGCTGGGCATGCTGGAGCAGTACAACAGCATGATCAATTTCGGGGTCTGCGGGGTCCCGCTGCAGGGTGAGGAATACGATTTCAGCCTGGCGGTGGACCGGGAGCACGACCAGGAAGAGGTGTGGGATGCCGTCTGCAAGGCAGCGACCTTCGAGCTCACCGGCGGCAAGGAGGTGCTGGGACTGGACTGGTTCCGGGAGCATGGCTTCAAGACCCGCCCCTTCTCGCGGCTGCACTGGTATCTCTTTCCCCTCATGCAGGACATGGGGCTGCGGTTCGAACTACCCTATCAGGAACGCTACTACCGGATGGGACGGGAGCTGGCCAACCGGCTCCACGAGGAGGGCATCCACTGGTGGGACCGCCAGCTCGAGGAATACGAGCCGCTGCCGGAGTGGCGCGACATCAACCGCATCTATGACGAGATGATCGAGCGGGACTGCGGGGCCAATCCCGCCGACTTCCCGTTCTGGGCCCTGACCGCCCGCAGCATGCAGTACGCCTGGGGCGCCAATGTCTCGGTCCAGCTCATGACCGAGCTGTCGGAGAACGTCTTCGGCCATGACGGGGTGGTGATGAACCGGGGCAAGGCCCGGGAGATGGGGATCGAGGACGGTGACACCATCGAGGTGATCTCCCCGGTCGCGTCCGTCACGGGCACTGCGCGGCTGCGGGAAGGGATACGCCCCGACGTGGTCCTGATGGTGGCCCAGTTCGGGCAGTGGAAGACCCCGCACGCGCGGGAACTGAAACGGCCGGGGATCAACCCGCTGGTGCCGATGAACCTCGACTCGCTCGACGCCGGAGGGGCGATGAAGGACCTCACCAAGGTGAAGATCCGGCGCGTGGGAGAGGCATCATGACCCGCTGGGTAATGGTCGCGGACCTCAACCGCTGCGTCGGCTGCCAGACCTGCACCGCCGCCTGCAAGCACACCAACGCCACCCTGCCGCAGGTCCAGTGGCGCAAGGTGATCGACATCGAGTGGGGCAGCTATCCCGATGCCCACCGCCTGTTCATGCCCGTCGGCTGCCAGCACTGCGCCGATCCGCCCTGCATGAGCGTCTGTCCCAGCACCGCCACGGGGCAGCGTGAGGACGGTATCGTCACCATCGATTACGACCTGTGCATCGGCTGTGGCTACTGCATGGTGGCATGTCCCTACCAGGCCCGCTACAAGGTCACCAGGCCCCATTTCGCCTACGGGGACGAGCCGATGCCATCGGAGGCCGTCCGCTTCGACGAGGGCCGGATGGGGGTGGCGCAGAAGTGTACCTTCTGCTCCGATCGGGTGGACGAGGGTCTGGCGCGGGGCCTTACCCCGGGCATCGATCCGGAGGCCACGCCGGGCTGTGTCAATGCCTGCATCGCCGACGCGCTCAGCTTCGGTGACATCGAGGACGAGAACAGCAATGTATCCCGGCTGCTGGAGGAAAAGACCTGGTTCCAGATGCACGGCGAGCTCGAGACCGAGACCGGCTTCTATTACCTCTGGGACGGCGGGAAGCAGGAGGAGTGAAGCGGCTGTCCGGCGAGGCGGCATGCGCGCGCGGGCGGTGTCCGCCGGCCATCTTCGGAGAGAGACCACGATGATCAGATTTGGCAGCACCCTGCAGAACTACTGGGACTGGCGCGCCGCCGGCAACTTCATCTTCGGCGGCACCGGCAGCGGACTGTTGATCCTGGCCACGCTGATGAGCTGGCCGGGGCCCCTCGAACCGGCCGCCGGCCTGCCCGCAGTGGTCCTGATCGGCCTCGGCCTGTTTCTGGTCTGGCTGGAGATCGGGCGCCCCTGGCGGTTCCTCCATGTCTTCTTCCATCCCCAGACCTCCTGGATGACCCGGGAGGGGAGCGTGGCCGTTCTGCTCCTTCCCCTGGCCCTGCTGGCCATCGTCTTCGCACAGGGCTGGCTGCTGGCCCTCACCGGGGTCCTGGCCATCGCCTTCCTCTACTGTCAGGCGCGTATCCTGCAGGCCTCGAAGGGGATCCCGGCCTGGCGGGAACCTGCCGTCGTCCCCCTGATCGTGATCAGTGGCCTGACCGAAGGGACCGCGCTGCTGTTCCTGATCTCGGCCGTCGCCGGACAGCCGCAGTCCTGGACGGAGCCGCTGCTCGTGATCCTGCTGGCCGCCCGCGGTTACGCCTGGGTCCGCTACCGCGCTGCGCTCACCGCGGCCGAAGCGCCGGCCGAGGCCCTGGCGGCGCTCGGGAGGTTCAATCCGTTGCTGCTGGGTGGTGGAAACGTGCTGCCGCTGGTGCTGGCGCTGGCCGCGACCGCCCTGCCGACGCAGCAACTGCCGCTGATGTTCTCCGCCGCCCTGCTGGCGCTCGCCGGTGGCTGGCTGTCCAAGTTCGTGATCATCCGCAAGGCGGCCCATCTTCAGGGCTACGCGGTCGGCAGGCTGCGCCGGGGCCGTCCGCAGATCCGGCCGCCGGTCAGAAGGAAGCCGGACCGCTTCGTCTCCTGATCACATGTTGGGATAGTTGGGTCCACCGCCGCCTTCCGGCGGCACCCAGACGATGTTCTGGCCGGGGTCCTTGATATCGCAGGCCTTGCAGTGCAGGCAGTTGGCGGCATTGATCTGCAGCCTGGGCCCGTCTCCTTCCTCCAGGATCTCGTAGACCCCGGCCGGGCAGTAGCGCTGCTCGGGCGCACCATAGCGTTCCAGATTGAGCCGGATCGGCAGCTCCGGGTCGCGGAGCCTCAGATGGCATGGCTGGTCCTCCTCGTGGTGCGTGTTGGAGAGGAACACCGAGGAGAGGCGGTCGAAGCTGATCTCGCCGTCCGGGCGGGGATATTCGATTGCCCGGCATTCCTCCTTCGGCCGCAGCGCTTCATGGTCCGGTTTGCGGTCGTGCACATCCAGCGGCAGGGCGCCCCGGAAGAGGTTCTGATCGAGCAGATTGAAGAGCCCGCCGAGGAATGGCCCCCAGCGGTGCAGGGCCGGGCCGAAATTGCGACTGCGGTGCAGCTCGTCGTAGAGCCATGAACCCCGGTAACGCTGCTCGTACTGCTCCAGCACGCCGCCACCGGGGTCGCCACCGGCAAGGGCCTCGTACACGCTTTCGGCCGCCAGCATCCCCGATTTCATCGCGCAATGGATACCCTTGATCTTCGCCACATTGAGGGTGCCGGCCTCGCAGCCGGCCAGGAGACCGCCGGGGAGGACCATCCGGGGCTGTGACAGGAGTCCGCCCTTGCTGATGGTGCGGGCCCCGTAGGCGACACGCCGGCCCCCCTGCAGATGCCCGCGCAGCAGCGGATGCTGCTTGCAGCGCTGGAATTCCTCGAAGGGGCTCAGCCAGGGGTTGCCGTAATTGAGGTCCGTGATGAGCCCGACGCTCACCAGGTTGTCACCCCAGTGATAGAGGAAGCCACCACCCCCGGTGCCGCTCTCGCTCAGGGGCCAGCCGAAGGTGTGCAGCACCAGACCGGGACGATGCCTTCCCGGATCGATCTCCCAGAGTTCCTTGATCCCCAGGCCATAGTGCGGCGGGTCGGCCTGCGCATCCAGACCGAAGCGTTCGATCAGCTCCCTGCCTAGATGTCCGCGACATCCCTCGGCGAAGAGGGTGTAGCGGGCGCGCAGCACCACCCCGGGTTCGTGGTGCGGCTTGGGTCTGCCGTCCGCGTCGAGCCCCATCTCGCCGGTGACCACGCCGCCGATGGCGTCGCCCTCGTACAGTGGCCGGGCCGCGGGGAAGCCCGGGAACAGGTCGACCCCCAGGGCTTCCGCCTGGGTCCCCAGCCAGCGGCACAGCAGGCCAAGGCTGATCACATGGTTGCCCCGGTTGTGCATGGGGGCCGGCACCAGGGCCGGCGGTACCCGGATGGACCGTTCCGGTCCACGGAGGAAATGGACCTCGTCCTCGCTCACGGGGGTATCCAGAGGCGCGCCGCGTTCCTCCCAGTCGGGAAAGAGTTCGGCCAGGGCCCGCGCCTCGAAGACGGCGCCGGAGAGGATGTGCGCCCCGATCTCCGAACCCTTCTCCAGCAGACAGACCTGGAGGTCGTCACCGGCGAGCTGCTTGAGGCGGATCGCCGCGGACAGGCCACAGGGACCGCCTCCCACGATCACCACGTCATAGTTCATCTCCTCGCTCATGCTCTCTTCCTCCGGGTCAGGGCGGTGAGTATTCCACGTTGCCGCATGCCGCCGCCGGGAAGGCCGGTACCGGTCCCGGGGTTGCGCCGTACTCCCTCTTCATCCGTCATTGTCTCCCGATTGCGGGGGTGGGGTGATGGACCAGCGCGGTCTCCGGCACACTTTCAGCGCGGCGGCAGGAGCTCGATCAGCCTGGGCACCACCTCGAACACGTCGCCGACGAGGCCGTAGTCGGCCACCTGGAAGATCGGCGCGTCGGGGTCCTTGTTGATGGCCACGATCACCTTGCTGTCCTTCATTCCGGCGAGATGCTGGATGGCGCCGGAGATCCCCAGGGCGATGTAGAGGG
>RFJX01000147.1 GCA_003694425.1 Gammaproteobacteria bacterium | reverse complement strand
GGCTGGAGGAGTAGCAGGTCTCGCAAAAAACCCGCGTCGTTCGACCTTCCGGTGAGGCCCGGGGCCTGTCTGGCAGGCCCCGGGCCGGTGTCTCTGCTACTTGACCGCCTCCTTGAGGCTCTTGAGGATGGTCGCCCTGACCACATTGTGGGCGGGCCGTGCCTTGATCGTGATCTCCTCGCCGGTCTGCGGGTTGCGCCCCTTGCGCGCCTTGGTGGCGGGACGCTTGACCCGCCTGAGCTTGAGGCCCAGGCCCGGGATCGTGATCTCGCCGGAGCCCCTGGGCTTGAGGTGGCGGTGGGCGAGATTGCCCAGCGCGTCCAGTACCGCGGAGACATCCTTCTTGCTCAGCCCGGTCTCCTCGGCCAGGGTGGCCAGGATCTCGCTCTTGGTCTGGGTTTCCTTTATCGCCGTTGTTTTCGCCATCGCTGTGCTCCCTCGTTCTGGTTGTGGGACAGGTCAATCATAGCTGCTAAACCGGCCGGCTTCGAGCGTCGGGAGAGGATATCTCCGCGGTGAGCGCCCGCTTCCGGGAGTGCCCGTTCGCTCAGCGCCGCTTCACGTGGCGCATCAGCCGCCTTCGGCGCTTGCGCTGACGCTCCGTGAGGGGGTTGCGGCGCCCGGCGAAGGGGTTTTCCCCGGTCCGGAACTCGATCACCAGGGGTGTGCCCGGTAATCCGCCCAGGGCCTTGCGGAAGCCGTTGCTGAGGTAGCGGCGGTAACTGGCCGGCAGTGCGTCCACCTGATTCCCGTGGATGACGATGGTGGGCGGATTGCTTCCGCCGGGGTGGGCATAGCGCAGCTTCACCCGCCGCCCCTTCACCATCGGCGGCGGCTGCCGGCGCAGCAGCGCCTCCAGGATCTCGTTCAGGCGCGAGGTGGAGAGTTCGACCCGGGCCGAGGCCCAGGCCCGTTGCACCGCATCCATCAGTTCACCGATCCCGGTGCCATGCAGGGCGGAGATGAACACCACCTCGGCAAACTCCACGAAGACCAGCCGCCGCTGGAGTTCCCGGCGGACCGCCTCGCGCTGCTCCCGATCCAGCCCGTCCCACTTGTTGACCGCGATGACCAGGGCCCGGCCCCGCTCCAGAACGTGACCCAGCAGGCGCAGGTCCTGATCGGTGATCCCCTCGCGGGCGTCCAGCACCAGGACAACCACCTCGGCCGCGTCGATGCTCCTGAGCGCCTTGATCACGGAGAGCTTCTCCAGCCCCTCCGGCACCCTCGAGCGCCGCCGGATCCCGGCGGTGTCGATGAGGAGATACCTTTGCCCCTCCCGGTGCAGGGGAATGGCGATGCTGTCGCGGGTGGTCCCGGCCCGGTCGGAGGTGATCTGCCGCTCCTCGCCGAGGAGGCGGTTGACGAGCGTGGACTTGCCGACGTTGGGCCGGCCCAGGATGGCCAGGCGGATCCCTTCCTGCCCGGCCAGCCCTTCGCCCTCCTCCGCCTGCGGCCCGGGCAGGCGGGCGAGCAGGGCCTCGCCCAGGGCATGGATACCGCGGTTGTGGGCGGCGGAGATGGCCAGCGGCGTGCCCATCCCCAGGGCGTGGAATTCGGCGCAGGCCAGTTGCGGGTCCTGGCCATCGCACTTGTTGACCACCAGCAGCACCGGCTTGTCGAGCTGGCGCAGGCGGCCGGCGATGGCCTCGTCGGCGGCGGTCACTCCCGCCTTTGCGTCGACCAGGAACAGGACCAGATCGGCCTCCTCCACCGCGGCCATCGTCTGGCGGTCGATGGCCCGGGAGAATTCGTCCCCCTCCTCTCCCACCCCGCCGGTATCCACCACCAGGAAGGGGCGATCCCCGACGCGGGCCATCCCGTACTTGCGATCCCGCGTCATCCCCGGCTGATCGGCCACCAGCGCCTCGCGACTGCGGGTCAGACAGTTGAACAGGGTGGACTTGCCGACGTTGGGCCGGCCGACGATGGCGATGACCGGGAGCATGGCTTCAGGGCGCGATGGGGCGCAGCGCGGTCAGATGGCCGCCGCTGGTATAGACCAGGAGGAGGTCACCGGCCACCAGCGGCGGGGTCAGGATCGGCGTCTCGTCCAGCGCGGTGCGGGCCGCGAACTGGCCGTCGTCACGCCGCAACCAGTGCAGATAACCATAGCCGTCGCCGACCGCCACCAGGTCGCCGAAGGGTACCGGTCCACTCAGGCGCCGGTTCTGCAACCGCTCCTGGCGCCACACCGAACTCCCCGTGATCCGGTCCAGGGCCCAGACGCTGCCATCCTCCGCGGCCACGTAGACGTTGTCCTCATCCACCCCCAGATCGGCGTCGGTGGAGATCTCCCGGCTCCAGCGGATGCGTCCGCTCTCCAGGTCCACGGCCGCCACGCTGGCATGGTAGCTGGCGATGTAGACGGTGTCCTCCACCACCCGCGGGGTGGCGTCGATGTCGACCATCCGCTCCAGCTCGGTACGACCCCGCGGCACCCCGATCAGGGCCTCCCAGAGGAGCCGGCCGCTGTGCAGGTCCAGGGCCGCCAGACGGCCGTTGTCGAAGCCTGCGATCACCCGGCCGCCGGCGATGACCGGGGCGCTGGAGCCGCGCAGGGTCAGGTCCGGCACCTCCCGGACATAGGTCCAGATCCGCTCGCCGTTGGCGGCGCGGTAGGCGCTGACCCTGGAGTCCGCGGTCCGCACCACCACCACCCCGTCGCTGGCCTGGGGGGCGGAGAGGACCTCACTGGGTACCGCGACCCGCCACTGTTGCCTGCCGTCCTCCTGGCTCAGGGCGACCAGGTCGCCGTCGCTGCTGCCCAGCAACACCAGCCCCTCACCCAGCCCGGGCCCCCCGCTGACCGGGAGGTCCAGTTCCTGTTCCCAGATCGTCTGGCCGGTGGCGAGCGCGCGGGCCGTCACCAGTCCCTCGTGGTCCGCGGCAAAGACCCGCTCTCCGGCCACCGCCGGGGCGAGGCGCAGGAACTGCTCATCGGTACCCTCTCCGATACTGGCGCTCCAGACGGTCCCGATCTCCACCAGTGGCTGGAACTCGGTCAGGGGGGCCGGTGGGGCGCTGTTGTCCTCCCCTCCCATGTAGCTGGAGACGCTGTCACTGATCGCGTCCATGGTGCCACAGCCCTGCAGCAGGCCGAGGGTGACGAGCAGGGGCAGGAACCGGAGGAGGACCATTCAGCCCTGGTCCCCGCCACCGGTGCCGGGCCCGAGGTCCTCCAGCTTGAGTGAGAGGAGCGGGACCTCGGCCCGGGCATTCTTCTTCGCCAGCTCCAGGGCCCGGGCATAGGCGCTCCTGGCCTCGTCGGTCCGGCCCTTCTGCAGCAGGATGTCGCCGCGCAGCTCCTCCGCCAGCAGCAGGGGAACGGGGGACCTGAGCCCCTCGAGCAGTTTCAGGGCCTCGTCCGGCTGGCCACCACCGAGGGTAAGGCGGGCCAGCCGGATGCGGGCGATCTCCCGCACCCCGTCGATCCCGGCCTTTGCCATCACCTCTCGCAGCCTGGAGGCGGCCTCCTCCGCCTTGCCCTCCTTGTTCGCCAGCCAGGCGAGGTGCAGTCTTGCAAGGTCGGCGTAGGTGGAACGGGGGTGGTCCTCGACCACCTTCTCCGCCGCCGCCTTCGCCAGGCCGTCCTTGTTCCCGGTGCGGTAGGACATCATCACCTGATAGGCATAGGAAGCCCTGGCCTCCTGATTGGCCACGTAGAGCTGCCAGGAGCGCCAGCCGAACAGCAGGGCGAGCCCCAGGGCAAGCCCGCCGACGATGGCCTTGCCGTTTTCCTTCCAGAAGCGCTTGAGCGCCTCGACCTGTTCCTCTTCGGTACGATAGACGTCCACCGGTCTTTCCTCACGGGAGATTGAGCTGGGGGATTATACCGTGATGCCGGCGGGCAATCCGGCACCCGGCGATCGATGGCGGCCTCAGTCCAGTGCCAGCAGTTCGCGCAGCCGTCCGGGCAGCGCATCCCAGCCGATCCGCTCCTGCCCGGCCTCGCGGCGCAGGTGCTTGATGCCGGCACAGCGCTCCGCAACCTCCTCCTCACCGAGGATCAGGGCCAGCTCCGCGCCGCTCCGGTCGGCCCGGCGGAACTGGCTCTTGAAGCTGCCTCCGCCACAATGCAGCAGCAGGCGCAGGCCGGGCAGCGCGTCCCGCAGCCGCTCGGCCAGCACCAGGGCCTGGGCCTGGGCCGCGTCGCCGACGGCGATGAGATAGACCTGGGGCGACGCCGGGCAGGCGTGCTGCCCGTCCTCCAGCAGGCCGATCAGCCGCTCCAGGCCGATGGCGTAGCCCACGGCAGGGGTCGGCCGGCCGCCGAACTGTTCCACCAGGCCGTCGTAGCGACCCCCGGCACATACCGTGCCCTGGGCCCCGAGCCGGTCGGTGATCCATTCGAATACGGTCTTGCCGTAGTAGTCCAGGCCGCGGACCAGCCTCGGATTGACTTTATACTCGACCCCCGCGGCGTCGAGCAGCCTCCTGAGCCCCTCGAAATGCTCCCGTGATGCCTCGTCCAGGTAATCGCTGAAGGACGGCGCGCCCTCGATGAGCCCGGCCATCGCCGGATTCTTGCTGTCCAGGATCCGCAGCGGATTGCGGGAGAGCCGCCGCCGGCTGTCCTCGTCCAGCTGCTCGTAGTGGCGCTGGAAATACTCCACCAGCACGTCGCGGTAGGCGGCGCGGGCCTCGGGGCTGCCCAGGGTGTTGAGCTCGAGCCGGACCACCTCCTCCAGCTCCAGCGTTCGCCACAGGCGCGCGCTCATCAGGATCAGCTCGGCATCGATATCGGGACCGGCCAGACCGAAGACCTCCACCCCGAACTGATGGAACTGGCGGTAGCGCCCCTTCTGCGGGCGCTCGTGACGGAACATCGGGCCGCGGTACCACAGGCGCTGGCTCTGGTTGTGGAGCAGGCCATGCTGCAGGGCGGCGCGGACGCAACCGGCGGTGCCCTCCGGCCGCAGGGTGAGGCTGTCGCCGTTGCGGTCGGTGAAGGTGTACATCTCCTTCTCGACGATATCGGTGGCGGTACCGATGGAGCGCTCGAACAGGGCGGTCTGCTCG
Source organism: Gammaproteobacteria bacterium (assembly GCA_003694425.1). Taxonomy (GTDB): domain Bacteria; phylum Pseudomonadota; class Gammaproteobacteria; order J113; family J113; genus J113. The sequence continues at coordinate 6,937 of RFJX01000147.1, read as the reverse complement.
ACGATGGGCAGGCGGATCTCCTGATAGCCGTAGGCGCTGGCGAGCTCGCACAGCCGCTCCTCCAGCCACTGCCAGCGGGGGGTCTCCGGGGGCAGGATGTCGTTCATCCCGCGGATTGCCTGCAGGGTTCCGCTCATGGTGGCTGCGGGCCCCTCAGCGGTTCTCGGTGGCCGTGCCATCGGCCTGGAGGAGGAGGCGCGCCACCCCCTGGACGCTGTAGGGCGCCAGGTCGAGCGGCCGGCCGTCGACACTGGCGGTGACCTTGCCGGAATTGCCTATGAGGATGGTATAGGGCGGTGTGCCGGAGACCCGGATGGTCTCGCCGGGCTTGCCCAGGTTGTAGTAGAGGCGCCTGCCATCGGCATCGGTGATCTCGATCCAGGACTTGTCGCCGAGCTCGAGCACCAGCTCGGGCGTCGCTCCGGCCGCACCCCCGGACGGGCTCTCCGGTACCGTCTCCGTGGCCGCCTCCATGGCGGCCGGTGCGGTCTCGCTGACGGGAGGTTCTCCGGCAGCAGGGCCCTCCGGGGCCGTCCCGGCAGGCGCCCCTTCCGGTGACGGAAGGGCAGGAGCCATCTGGGGCTCCTCCACTGCGGTCTCTTCGCCGGTGGAGGGGTAATAGTGGACCACCTGGTCATCGAGCCGCTGGTATGCGGGCGGTTCCCCGGTCTCCTGCGGGATTTCGGGCAGGGGGGGCAGTTCCTCCAGGGGTGGCGTCTCCGGAACGGCCACTTCCGGCTGCTCCACCACCGCCTCCTCCCGGTCCAGGAAGAAGCCCCTGATTTCATCGAAATGGTCTCTGACCCAGAGGCCGGTCAGCAGGATCAGTACCGTGACCACGAGATAGCTGGCCGCACGGACCACGCGGTCGCTTCCGGTGAGCTCCGGCAGGGGCCTGCTCACCTCGGGCTGGAGCTCCGGGGTGCTCTCCCCGAAGCGGTGGTAGGCCTCCAGGATGGGGGCCGGATCGAGGCCCACTTCGCGGGCGTAGGCACGCAGGTAGCCCTTCACGTAGGCCGGGGTCGGGAGGCGCTCGAACTGGCCGTTGTCGATGGCCGTAATGACCCGCAGGTCCAGCCTGAGCCTTGTCGCCAGCTCCTGCTGGCTCAGCTCACAGGCCTCCCGGGCACGCCGGAGGGTGACGCCGGGGTGGATGTCCTGGGTGGAGGGGTCCTCCATGGGCTCCACCGGAGCGTCGGCGCCCACCTCGCTCATTCCCGCCCTCCGTCGGAAGCACGCGGCGCCGCACGGGGTGAGCCGGAGCGGAGCATGCGTTCGTATCTGGCCGCCTGCCCGGAGTCACCGAGTCCCCGGGCGATGGAGATGGCGAGGCGGAGCGACTCGGGATCGTGCGGGGCCCCCGTCTGCTCATAGCGTTCGAGATAGCCCCGCGCCTCGGCGTAGTGCCCGCCCTGGGCGCTGATCTGCGCCATCTTCAGCAGGGCCGGCGCGAACCCGGGATTGATCGCCAGCGCGCGCCGGAAATAGGCCTCGCCCTTTGCCGCATCTCCATGATCCAGATGGCAGGTCCCCGCATTGGTCAGGGCGATCTCCGGGGTGGTGTAGAGGGGGTTGTCGAGGGCCTTGTTGAACAGCCCTTCGGCCTCTTCGACCCGGCCTTCCCGGCACAGGAACAGGCCGTAGTTGTTGAGCAGGGACGAGGCCTTCGGGGCGATGCTGACCGAACGGCGGAAGTGCTGCTCGGCCTTCGCCTTCTCTCCCAGCCTGGCGTAGAGCACACCGAGGACGTTGTGGGCCTCGGCGTAGTCCGGATCGAGTTCCAGGGCGTGATTGAGTTTCTTCAGGGCGGTCTCGAACTCGCCCCGCTTCATGTACTCGATCCCCAGCTGCAGATTCAGGGCGGCGGCCCGGTCCGGGTCCTTCCGGTCGGGGAGCCGGTCCTGCTGGGGTGCCGTCGCACATCCGCCAAGCAGCAGTACGACCACCAGGGTGAAGAGGGTTCTCATAGGTTGCCTCCCGCGAGCCTCGCGGCATTTGCCTGCTGGTGACGACGGGCGCGCGGGGTGACGCGGCCGGCGAGCTGGCCGCAGGCGGCGTCGATGTCGTCGCCCCGGGTCCTGCGGGTCACCGTGACCAGCCCGGCCCCGGCGACGATGTCGCGGAAGCGCTCGACCACCTCCGGCCGGGAACGGCGATAACCCGCCCCCGGGAAGGGATTGAAGGGGATCAGGTTGACCTTGGAGGGGACCTCCTGGAGCAGCCGGACCAGGGCCCGGGCATGGACCGGCTGGTCGTTGACCCCTTCCAGGAGCACGTATTCGAAGGTGATGCGGCTGTGGGGCTGGGCCGCGGCATAGCGCCGGCAGGCCTCCATCAGCTCGGCCAGGGGCCAGGTGCGGTTGAGCGGCACCAGCTCGCTGCGCAGGTCGTCCTCGGGGGCGTGCAGCGAGACCGCCAGGCTGACCGGCAGGACCTCGCGCAGGCGGTCGATGGCCGGCACCAGACCGGAGGTGCTCAGGGTCACTCGCCGGCGGGAGAGCCCGTAGGCGAAATCGTCCAGCATCAGCCGCATCGCGGCCACCACCGCGTCGAAGTTCAGCAGCGGCTCGCCCATGCCCATCAGCACCACATTGGTGATGATGCGCTCACGGGACCGGAACTGCCCCAGCTCGCGGGCGGCGACGAAGAGCTGGCCGATGATCTCGGCGGTGGTGAGATTGCGGTTGAAGCCCTGTTTCGCCGTGGCGCAGAAGCTGCAGTCCATGGGACAACCGACCTGCGAGGAGACGCAGAGCGTGCCCCGCCCCTCCTCGGGGATGAACACCGTCTCGATGCAGTCGCCGCCCTCCAGCTCGAGCAGCCACTTGCGGGTCCCGTCGGCCGACTGCTGGTCCCGCACCACCCGCGGCAGATCCAGGCTGGACGCCGCCACCAGGCGCTGACGCAACTCCCGGGAGAGGTTGGTCATGGCACCGAAGTCGGTCACCCCCAGCTGGTGGACCCACTTGAGCAGCTGGCCGGCGCGGAAGGGCTTCTCTCCCAGGGAGAGGAAATGGTCCCTCAGGGCATCCGGGTCCAGATCGAGGAGGTTGGAGGCGGCGTTCATGGGCTCAGGCGGCGCGCGGGCAGATCTCCTCGTCGCTGAAGAAGAAGGCGATCTCGCGCTCGGCGCTGGCCGGGCTGTCGGAACCATGGACCGCGTTCATCGCCATGTCCTCGTTGTCGCGGGCGAAGCGGTAACGCAGGGTGCCCGGCTCCGCCTTGCGGGGGTCGGTGGCCCCCATCAGCTTCCGGTAGCGGGCAATCGCGTCCTCGCCCTCCAGGACCTGGACCACCACCGGTCCGGAGGTCATGAAATCGACCAGGGACTCGAAGAAGGGCTTGCCGCGATGCTCGGCATAGAACTCCTCCGCCTGCTGCCGGCTCAGCCGCAGCATCTTCGCGGCGACGATCCGCAGCCCCGCCCCCTCGATGGCGGCAATGATGTCGCCGATGTGATTGGCGGCGACGGCGTCGGGCTTGATGATGGAGAGCGTTCTCTCGATGGCCATTGCATGCTCCTTGGCACGAATTGACAGAAAATCTGCCCAATTATAGGGAGTGATGGATTTTTTGGAATAGGTGCGGTGCACAAAAGTGCGCCCCCGGATCACGGCTTCAGTCCCAGCGGTCGTCGCGGACCTGCACGATTCCATCCACCACCCTGACGGGAAAGACGTGCACCGGCTCGTAGGCGGGCGGCGTCAGGGCCTCTCCCGTGCGCAGGCAGAAGCGCGCCCCGTGACGGGGGCACACCACCTGGTCACCTTCCGGAGGCAGACCCGCCAGCGGGGCATCCTCGTGGCTGCAGACATTCTCGATGGCGTGAAACTGGCCGTCGATGTTGTAGATGACGATGGAGGTATCCTCCAGCTCCACCACCTCCCATTCACCCGGCGCGATGGCGTCGGCGCTCGTTACGTTGATCCAGTCGGACATGGGTCATTTCTCCTGAGCATTTCTGGATCACCACGGAGACACGGAGGACACGGAGCCGAAAGATATTATGGGGCAATCGAGAGGCTCAGGATGGCTCAGCGCACAGACCAGAACCGGGACTGTATCGGCGTAGTCCAGAATCAATCACAGCAGCCACGTTGAGCCCCGTCAATCGGGACACAACGCAAACCAGTCAATCCTTGGTAATTCTCCGTGTCCCCCGTGACTCCGTGGTGAATTCTGACAAGAGACACAATTGTAACTTCAATCACGGTGGTAGGGGTGGCCCTGGAGGATGGTCCAGGCGCGGTAGACCTGCTCGGCCAGGAGCACCCGGACCAGGGCGTGCGGCAGGGTCAGCCGGGAGAGGGCCAGGGTCTCACGGGCGGCGGCGCGCACCGTCTCCGCCACCCCGTCGGGGCCGCCGATCACCAGGGCCACGGGCCCGCCCGACTCCTGCCACCCCTGCAGGCGGCCGGCCAGACCCCTGCTGTCCAGCAGCTCGCCACGCTCGTCCAGCAGCACCAGCCGGGCGCCGCGGGGCAACGCCTTCAGGATCCTGCGGGCCTCCTCCTCGCGCGCCCTGTCGATCCCGGCACCGCGCCGGCCCGGCGCGATCTCCGTCAGCTCCAGGGAGATGCCGCGCAGACGCCGGGCGTACTCCAGGAAGCCCTCCTGCACCCAGGAGGGTGGACGCTGGCCGACGGCGAGGAGGGAGATCTTCACCCGGAGACAGGCGTGGCGGTCCGGACGCGGGGCCGGCTGGCCGTGCCGGCGGGCGGGTCAGGCCCGCTCTTCGGCGTGCGGGGCGGTCTCCTCCCCGCCCGACCAGAGCTTTTCCAGCTGGTAGAAGAGCCGGGTGGGACGCTGCATGGCGTGGACGATCACATCCCCCAGGTCCACCAGCACCCATTCGCCCCGCTCCTCGCCCTCGACGCCCAGGGGGCGGACGCCCGCCTCCCGGGCCCGCTCGACCACGGAGTCGGCCAGGGCGCGGACCTGGCGATCGGAACCGCCACTGACCACGATCATGTAGTCGCTGATGGTGGTCAGGCCCTGCACGTCGAGGACCCGGATCTCCTCACCCTTGCGGTCTTCCAGCGCCGCGACGGCGAGGTCTCTGAGCTGTTCGGGTGTCATCATCATCAAGTATAGAGTCTGTGGTTGCGGATGTACTGCAGCACCGGGTCCGGCAGGAGATAGCGGGGATTGCCCCCCTCCCGGAGCAGGGTGCGGATGCGGGTGGCCGAGATGGCGAGCGGCGGGAGGGCCAGCGCCAGGACCTCCCCCGCCGGGGTGGCGGCCAGCGCCCCCGGTCCGGCGGCGGGCTCGCGGTCGAAACGCTGCCGGCACCGGGCGGCAGAGACCCCGGGATAGCCGGGGCGATGGACCACCACCAGGTGGGCCAGATCGATCAGCTCGCGCCAGCGGTGCCAGCGCTCGAGCCCCTCCCACGAGTCTCCTCCCATCAGGAGACACAACGGGACCCGGGGAAGTTCCTCCCGCAGCGAGGTGAGGGTGTCGATGGTGTAGGAGGGGCCCTCGCGGCGCAGCTCGCGGTCGTCGGTGGTCAGCGCGCTCTCGCCCTCGATGGCCAGGGTCAACATCTCCAGGCGCCGGGCCGGACTGGCCATTGTCTCCTCCCGCAGGGGCTGGCGCCGGGCCGGGATCAGCCGCACGCCGGAGAGCCCCAGCGCCGCCTGGGCCTCCAGCGCCAGACGCAGATGGCCATGGTGGACCGGGTCGAAGGTGCCGCCGAGGATCCCGAGCGGCTTCACTGGCGGATGTGTCCGTCCCCGAACACCACCCACTTGAGGCTGGTAAGCCCCTCCAGCCCCACCGGCCCGCGGGCATGGAACTTGTCGGTGCTGATCCCGATCTCGGCCCCCAGGCCGTATTCGAAACCGTCGGCGAAGCGGGTCGAGGCGTTGACCATCACCGAGCTGGAGTCCACCTCGGTGAGGAAGCGGCGGGCACGGCTGTAGTCCTGGGTGACGATGCTGTCGGTGTGATGCGAGCCGTAGCGTTCGATGTGGTCGATCGCCTCGTCCAGCCCCGCCACCACCCGGATCGAGAGGATCGGTGCCAGGTACTCGGTGGCCCAGTCCTCCTCGCTGGCCGGCAGGGCCTCGGGCACCAGTTCGCGGGTACGCTCGCAACCGCGCAGCTCCACCCCCGCCTCCAGCAGCATCGGGGCCAACCGCTTGAGGATCACCGCCGCCACTGGCTCCGCCACCAGTAGGGTCTCCATGGTGTTGCAGGTGCCGTAGCGCTGGGTCTTGGCGTTGAAGGCGATGGCGATGGCCTTGTCGAGGTCGGCCCGGTCGTCGATGTAGACATGGCAGATCCCGTCCAGGTGCTTGATCACCGGCATCCGCGCCTCCCGGCTGACCCGCTCGATCAGCCCCTTGCCGCCGCGGGGGACGATGACGTCGATGAACTCCGGCATCGCCAGCAGCTCCCCCACCGCGGCCCGATCGGTGGTCTCGACCACCTGGGCGGCGGCGGCCGGGAGGCCGGCGGCCTCGAGTCCCTGTCCCAGACAGGCGGCGATGGCGCGGTTGGAGTGGATCGCCTCGGAACCACCGCGCAGGATCACCGCGTTGCCGGCCTTGAGGGAGAGCGCGGCGGCATCGGCGGTCACGTTGGGCCGGGATTCGTAGATGATCCCGATCACCCCGAGCGGCACCCGCATCCGGCCCACCTGGATGCCGCTGGGACGGTAACGGACCTCGCTGATCTCGCCGACCGGATCGGCCAGGGCCGCCACCTGGCGCACGCCCTCGACCATCGCCCGGTAGCGCGACTCGGTCAGCTCCAGGCGGTCCAGCAGGGCGGCGTCGAGCCCCCTCTGCTCCCCTGCAGCCAGGTCTTCGGCATTGGCCGCCAGCACCCGGGGGTGATGCTCCTCCAGCGCGGTCGCGATCGCCTCCAGGGCGTGATTCTTGGCATGGGTATCGGCCCGGGCCATGGCCCGGGCCGCCTCCCGGGCCATGGC
>RFJX01000146.1 GCA_003694425.1 Gammaproteobacteria bacterium | reverse complement strand
TCCCGGCTGCGGCCGGACAGGTCATGAACGATGAACCGCCGTGCATGCACGGCCCAACACAGGTGGCCCGCCCTGCGGGTCGTTCCGGGTAAACAAGATAATGTCTGAGAGCTTTGCTGAATTGTTTGAAGAGAGTCTGGCCAGGCAGAGCCTGCGGCCGGGCAGCATCGTCACCGCCGAGGTGGTGGACATCACCCCCGAAATGGTGGTGGTCAACGCCGGACTGAAGTCCGAGGGGCTGATCCCCGCGGAGCAGTTCCGGGACGAGAACGGGGAGCTGGAGGTCCACGTCGGCGATCAGGTCGAAGTGGCCCTCGACGCCGTCGAGGACGGTTTCGGCGCCACCCGGCTCTCCCGGGAGAAGGCAAAGCGTCTCAAGGCGTGGGAACAGCTGGAGAAGGCCTTCGAGAACGACGAGACCGTCACCGGCGTCATCACCGACAAGGTCAAGGGCGGCTTCACCGTGGACCTGAACGGCGTGCGGGCCTTCCTGCCCGGTTCGCTGGTCGATGTGCGCCCGGTGCGGGACACCTCCTATCTCGAGGGCAAACCCCTGGAGTTCAAGGTCATCAAGCTGGACCAGGCACGCAACAACGTGGTGGTCTCCCGCCGCGCCGTGGTGGAGAAGGAGTACAGCGCCGAGCGCGAGGCCCTGCTGGAGAACCTCCAGGAGGGCGCGGTGATCAAGGGGCTGGTCAAGAATCTCACCGATTACGGCGCCTTCATCGACCTCGGCGGGATCGATGGCCTGCTGCACATCACCGACATGGCCTGGAAGCGGGTCAAGCATCCCTCCGAGGTGGTCAACATCGGCGACGAAATCGAGGTCAAGGTCCTCAAGTTCGACCGCGAGCGCAGCCGGGTCTCACTGGGCCTCAAGCAGCTGGGCGAGGACCCCTGGAGCGACATCGCCCGCCGCTACCCGGTGGGCACCCGCCTGTTCGGCAAGGTGACCAACCTCGCCGATTATGGCTGCTTCGTGGAGATCGAGGATGGCGTGGAGGGACTGGTCCACGTCTCCGAGATGGACTGGACCAACAAGAACATCCATCCCTCCAAGGTGGTACATGTCGGCCAGGAGGTCGAGGTGATGGTCCTGGACATCGATCCGGAGCGTCGCCGTATCTCCCTGGGCCTGAAGCAGTGCATGCCCAACCCCTGGGAGGAGTTCGCCGCCCGTTACAACAAGGGGGACAGGGTCAAGGGCAATATCAAGTCGATCACCGACTTCGGCATCTTCATCGGCCTGGAGGGCGGCATCGACGGGCTCGTCCACCTGTCCGATCTCTCCTGGAGCCAGCCTGGCGAGGAGGCGGTGCGCAACTACACCAAGGGCCAGGAGGTCGAGGCGGTGATCCTCTCGATCGACGCCGAGCGCGAGCGCATCTCCCTGGGGATCAAGCAGCTCGAGTCCGACCCGGTCTCCGAGTTCATGGAGAGCCACCCCAAGGGCAGCCTCGTCAAGGGGACCGTCACCGAGGTCGACATGCGCGGGCTGATCGTCGATCTGGGCAATGGCGTACAGGGCTACATACGCGCCTCCGAACTCTCCAGCGAGCCGGTGGACGACGCCCGCAAGCTGTACAAGGAGGGTGACGAGATCGAGGCCCAGTTCGTGGGCGTCGACCGCAAGAAGCGCATGTTGACCCTCTCGGTCAGGGCCAAGGAGTCTCACGAGGAGGCCAGGGCCGTCGAGGAGTACGCCAGTGGCAAGGGCAGCGGCAAGGCGACCCTGGGCGACCTCCTCAAGGAGCAGCTCGAGAACAAGGAGTGAGGCACGACGCCGGGCGGGGGCTTCGTTCCCCGCCCGGCCCTCCGCCCCGGACGGCACGGAGGCCGCCGCGGCAAACTGGTGATGGTTCCCTGGTAACCGGAGGGCCCCCTGCCTGGTGGCGCCTTCATCGAACGGAAAGAGCACTGTCATGACGAAGTCGGAGCTGATTGAATCGCTGGCCCGCAAACAGAGCCAGCTGAGTTACCGGGACGTGGAGCTCGCGGTCAAGACCATGCTGGAGCATATGGCGGCCACTCTTGCCACTGGTGAGCGAATCGAGATCCGCGGCTTTGGCAGTTTTTCTCTGCACTATCGTCCGCCCCGGGTGGGGCGCAACCCCAAGTCCGGCGAGCCGGTTTCGCTTCCCGGCAAGTATGTGCCCCACTTCAAGCCCGGCAAGCAACTGCGCGAGCGGGTCGACAGGAACCGCCACCTGCCGCTGAAGGAGCACACCGCCTGAGGGCGGTATCGCCCCCCACGCATGACCATCGTGGCACGCTTCCTGCTGCTCCTTGCGGTCCTCGCCGTCTTCCTGCTGGGCCTGCTGTTTCACGCCCGCAATGGCCATCCGGTGACACTGGACTATTATCTGGGCACGGTGGAGCTCCCGCTGTCACTGTTCAGCGTGCTCCTGTTGCTGAGCGGTGCGCTGCTGGGCATCCTTGCCACCCTGCTGATGGTGTTGCGCCTGCGGCGGGAGAACCGGCGCCTTCGCCGGCGCCTCGAGGAGTCGGCGAAGGAGGTGGAGAACCTGCGCGCACTGCCGATCAAGGATGCCCCCTGATGCCTTTCAGCTGCTCTGGCTGCTGTTGCCGGTTGCCGCGGCCAGTGGCTGGTACATCGCAGCCCGCCAGTACCGCACACGGCACCCACGTCCTCCTTCCAGTGAACTGAACCAGGCCTATTTCCAGGGTTTCAACTACCTGCTGAACGAGCAGCCGGACAAGGCCATCGACGTCTTCATCCGCGCCCTTGAGGTGGACAGTGACACGGTGGAGACCCATCTGGCGCTGGGCAACCTGTTCCGGCGCCGCGGCGAGGTCGACCGTGCCATCCGCATCCACCAGAACATCATGGCCCGGCCGTCGCTGAAGCCGGATCAACGCTATCAGGCCCTGCTGGAGCTGGCTCAGGACTACCAGCGTTCCGGCCTGCTGGACCGGGCCGAGGCGCTCTACCACGACCTGCTGGAGGCGAGGCGTCACGTCGAGACGGCATTGAAATCCCTGGTGGAGATCTACGAGCAGGAACAGGAATGGAACAAGGCCATCGAACACGCCCGGCAGTTGCAGAGCCGCTGCGGGATCCCCACCGGGGATGCGATTGCCCATTACTTTTGCGAGCTGGCAGAGGGGGCCCTGGAGCGCGGTGACCGGCGGCAGGCACGGGAGCACCTGCGCCAGGCCCTGCGTAACGACAGGGACTGCGTCCGTGCCAGCCTCCTGCTGGGGAGGATGGAGCAGGAGCGGGAGAACTGCAGGGCGGCAATCCGCCACTATCTGCAGATCGAGGAGCAGAATCCAGGGTTGCTTCCCCTTGCCCTCCCCTCGCTGGAGGAGTGCCACGAGCACCTGGGACGACTGGACGAGTACGAGGGCTATCTCCGGGGTGCGGTCGAGCGCCACGGCCATCCCCGGATCGCGCATCACCTGATAGACTTCCTCGCCCGGCGATACGGCCGTGAGCAGGCGATGCAGAGCCTGCCCAGGCTGTTCAGGGAGACCCATCCCGGCCTGGTCGGGGCCGAACGCCTGGTCAGTCACCTGCTGGAGCGGGATGGAGGCCGGGCAGGGGAGGAACTGAAGGAGGTCCACGAGCTGTTGAAGACGATGCTGGAAAGACGCCCCGCCTACCGTTGCGAGCGTTGCGGTTTCGAGGGCAAGGCCCTGCACTGGCAGTGCCCGGGCTGCAAGCGATGGAATTCCATGGTGCCACTCGATGACGGCTGCTGAGAGAGACCCCCGGGTCATCGTGGCGCTGGATTTCCCCGAAGCGGATCCGGCCCTGGCCCTGGCCCGCCGGCTCCCCCCGGCTGCCTGCCGGCTCAAGGTGGGGAAGGAGCTGTTCGTCGCCGAGGGCCCGCCGCTGCTGGCCCGTCTCGCCGACCTGGGGCACCAGGTCTTTCTCGATCTCAAGTTCCACGACATTCCCAACACCGTTGCCGCGGCCTGCGCGGCCGCGGCCCGGCACGGCGTCTGGATGGCCAATGTCCATGCCCTCGGCGGCAGACGCATGATGGAGGCGGCGATGGAGCGCCTTGAAGGCTTGCCGGAGCGGCCCCTGCTGGTGGCGGTGACGGTACTGACCAGCATGGGAGACGCGGACCTCGCCGAGATCGGCCTGGCCGGGGGGGCCGAGGAGGCGGTCCGGCGGCTCGCCTTGCTGGCCCGGGACAGCGGGCTGGACGGGGTCGTCTGTTCGGCCCGCGAGGCACCGGCCCTGCGCCGGGCCGCCGGCGACGGGTTCATGCT
>RFJX01000145.1 GCA_003694425.1 Gammaproteobacteria bacterium | reverse complement strand
GCGGAGGCGTTCCAGGAGCAGGCCGTAGAGGGTACCGGCGGTCTCGACCGGGATGATGTCGGTCTGTCCACCGCCGGCGGCGGGGTGGGGAGGCGGGTGGCGTGAGGTGCGGGTGGTTTCTTCGTTCATGCCAGGCCCCTCCTCATCTCATCCTGTTCACCCCCGGCCTTCACCCGCACTGAACGCCTCCCAGCCCGGGTCCGGGCGGAAACGCTCTCCATGCAGGCCGGCCAGCTCCTCCAGCCGCCTGCGTGTCGCCTCGATGCCGCGGCTGCGCAGGTAGTGCAGGGGGCCGCCGCGGAAGGGGGCGAAGCCGGTGCCGAAGATCATGCCGGCATCGAGCAGGTCCTCGTCCGCCACCACCTGCTCCCGCAGGCAGGCGACGCACTCGTTGAGCAGCCGCAGGATCAGCCGGTCCTCGATGACCTGGTCCGGGACCGGGCTTTGGCGGCGGGGCTCCTTTACCGGTTTGCCCTTCCGGTACTGATAGAATCCGCGGCCGCTCTTCACCCCCAGGCGGCCCTCGCCGACCACCTCGCGCAGCATCTGCGGCACCGTCGCCCCCAGCTCCTCGGCCAGGATGGTGGCCACCGAGAGGCAGATGTCCAGGCCGACGGTGTCGGCCAGGCGGATCGGCCCCATCGGCATGCCGAAGCGGGTGGCGACCCGGTCGATGGTCTGTGCCGGCACCCCCTCACTCAGCAGCTCCACCGCCTCCAGCAGATAGGGCAGGAGGATGCGGTTGACCAGGAAGCCGGGCGAGCTCTTCACCGGCAGCGGCAGGCGGTCGATGGCGCGGGCAAAGGCGGCGGCCCGCTCGGCGGACTCCTGTGAGGTGTTCTCCCCGCGCACGATCTCGACCAGCTGCATCTTCGCCACCGGATTGAAGAAGTGCAGCCCGACCAGGCGCTCGGGGCGCTGCAGCACGGTGGCCAGCTCCTCCAGCGGGATGCTGGAGGTGTTGGTGGCCAGCAGGGCGTGTTCCTGCAACTGCGGCTCGATCGCCCGGTACAGCTCCTGTTTCGCTTCGCGGTTCTCGATGATCGCCTCGATCACGAGGTCGGCCCGCGGGACCCCCAGCCCCTTGTGGTCCGGGATCAGCCGGTCGCGGGCGGCCATCCGCAGGTGGCGCGGCCGGAACTTGCGCTCGAACAGCTGGTAGGCCCGTTTGACGGCCGGGGCGATGTATTTCGGCTCCCGGTCCTGCAGGGTGACGGTGAGCCCGCGCACGTCGCACCAGGCGGCGATGTCGCCGCCCATGACGCCGGCACCGACCACGTGGACCCGTTCCGTGGCGGGGCCCTCGACCTCCCGCCCCAGCCCCTTGAGCCGCTCCTGCAGGAAGAAGACCCGGACCAGGTTGCGCGAGGTCTCGGTCCGGACCAGGTCGGCCACCGATTCGGCCTCCGCCTGGAACATCTCGTCCGAGCCCGCTCCGTGCCGGGCCCACAGGTCGATCAGGGCGTAGGGGGCGGGGTAGTGCTCCTTCGGCGCGCGCCGGGCCACCTGCTTGCGCAGGAAGGCCGCCAGCAGGGGGCGCAGTGGCGCGCTGTCGGCCAGGCGGAGCAGGCGGGAGGGCCGCTTCTTCGGGGGGCGTTCCAGGACCATCGCCCGGCAGGCACGGTCCAGGTGTCGCTCCGGCACCGCATGATCGACCATCCCCATCCGCGCCGCCCTGCGGGCATCCACGGTGCGCCCGGAGAGCATCAGGTCCATCGCCGCCGGCACCCCGATCAGGCGCGGCAGGCGCACGGTGCCGCCGAAGCCGGGATGGATCCCCAGCATCACCTCGGGCAGGCCGAGACGGGTGCGCGGCTCGTCCAGTGCCACCCGGTAGTCGCAGGCCAGGGCCAGCTCCAGCCCGCCGCCCACGCAGTAGCCGTGGATCCGGGCGACGGTGGGGCAGGGCAGGGACTGGATCCGGTCGAGCTGCTGCTGTCCGGTGCGGATCAGCTCCAGGGCCTGGGCCCGGTCCTCGATGGTGGTGAACTCCTTCACATTGGCTCCGGCGATGAATCCTCCGGGCTTGGCGGAGAGGATCACCAGTCCCTTCGGCGGCTGCGCATGCAGGCTGTCGAGGATCCGGGTCAGCTCGGCGAAGACGCCGCTGGAGAGGACGTTGGTGCCGCTGCCGGCCATGTCGAAGTGCAGCCATGTGATCCCCTCTCCGTCGGTCTCCAGACGCCAGTTCTCGTAGTTGTCGCTCATCGCTCAGTCGCTCCTTCAGACCCGTTCCAGCAGCGCCGCGCCGCCCTGCCCGCCGCCGATGCAGATGGCGGCGACCCCCCGTTTCGCATTGCGCTCGGCCAGCACCCGCAGCAGGTGCAGGACGATGCGCGCCCCGCTCATGCCCACGGGATGGCCGACGGCGACGGCGCCGCCGTCCACGTTCAGACGCTCGGGATCGATCTCGCCCAGCGGCCCTTCCAGACCCAGCTCGTCGCGACAGAAGCCGGGATCGGCGAAGGCCTTCACGCAGGCCAGCACCTGGGCGGCGAAGGCCTCGTTGATCTCCCAGTACTCGATGCTGTCGAAGGGCACCTCGTTGCGCTGGAGCAGGGCGGCGCTCGCGTGCACCGGGCCCAGCCCCATCACCGCCGGGTCCAGGCCGGCCCAGGCGCAGTCGACGATGCGCCCCATCACCGGCAGCCCGTGCTTCTCCACCGCCTCCTCCGAGGCCAGCACCACCCAGGCGGCGCCGTCGGTGATCTGCGAGCTGTTGCCGGGAGTGACCAGGCCGAACGGACGGTCGAAGGCCGGCTTCAGGCTGGCCAGCTTCTCCAGGGTGACGTCGGGGCGGACCCCGTCGTCGTGGTCGTAGAGATTTCCCTTGCCGTCGTAGAGCACCTCGATCTCGTCGGCCAGGCGGCCCTCGGCCTGGGCCGCGGCCAGGCGCTGGTGGCTGGCCTGGGAGTAGCGGTCGAGCTCCTCGCGGGTGAGGCCGAAGCGCCAGGCGAGGATCTCCGCGGTATGACCCATGCCGAGTCCTACGGTGGGATCGGTCAGTCCGCGGAGCAGGGCGATGATCGGCGTCAGGTGGGCGGGACGGAGCTGCCCGAGCGCCCGGACCCGATCCAGCGGGCTGCGGGCCCGGCTCCAGGCCCCCAGCCAGGCGACCATCTTCTCGTTGAGCAGCACCGGGGCATGGCTCATCGCCTCGGTGCCGCCGGCCAGGACCAGGTCGCTGCGCCCGTTGGCGATGTCCCGGGCGGCGGAGTCGATCGCCTGCAGTCCCGAGCCGCAGTTGCGCTGCACGGTCCAGGCGGGCACCGAGCGCCCACAGCCCAGCCGCAGCGAGACCACCCGGCCGATGTTGGCCTCGTCGGGGCCGGGCATGATGCAGCCCAGGATCACCTGGTCCAGTTCCGACGGCTCGAAGGGCATGCGCAACAGCAGCGGCTGGGCCGCGCGCAACGCCAGTTCGGCGGCCGGGAAGGGGCCGGGCCCGGTACGGGCCTTGAGGCAGGGGGTCCGGCTGCCGTCCACGATGTAGACCGGCCGGCCCTGCATCGGGGTCTCTTTCATTTCCATCGTCTGCTCCGGTTCATTGTTTTGCACCACGGAGACACGGAGAACACGGAGGCCTGCTTCTCTTCCGATATCTTCACGGACTCACTGAGGATGGATCCGTATCGTTATTCCCCTCCGTGTC
>RFJX01000144.1 GCA_003694425.1 Gammaproteobacteria bacterium | reverse complement strand
GGGCAGTGCATCAGAGGCAGCGGATCCCGGCCCCAGACAGGACGACGGCCCCGTGCGCCTGGCGCACGGGGCCGTCGGTCACCCGGGATCCCGGTCCGCGGATCAGGACTCGTAGAGCGGGAAGCGCCTGCAAAGCTCGAGGACCTGTCCCTTGACGCGCTCGACGACGCTCTCGTCACCGAGATTGTCGATGATGTCGCACATCCACTCGGCCACCTGCCGGCTCTCCTCCTCACCGAAGTCCCGGGTGGTGATCGAAGGGGTGCCGACCCGGATACCGCTGGTCACGAAGGGCGACTGCGGGTCGTTGGGGACCCCGTTCTTGTTGACGGTGATATTGGCGCGACCGAGGGCGGCGTCCACCTCCTTGCCGGTCAGTCCCTGCTTGATGAAGCTGACCAGGAACAGATGGTTGTCGGTACCACCGGAGACCACCTCGTAGCCGCGGTCCATGAACACCTGGGCCATGGCCTTGGCGTTCTTCTTCACCTGCTGCTGATAGGCCTTGTAGTCGGGTTGCATCGCCTCCCTGAAGGCGACCGCCTTGGCCGCGATGATGTGCATCAGCGGACCGCCCTGATAGGCCGGGAAGACGAGGAAATTGACCTTCTTCTCGATCTCCTCGTTGGCCTTGCCGAGGATCAGGCCGGATCGCGGGCCACGCAGGGTCTTGTGGGTGGTGGTGGTGGTGACGTCCGCGATCTGTACCGGGCTGGGATATTCGCCGGCGGCGACCAGGCCGGCCACATGGGCCATGTCGGCCATCAGGTAGGCGCCGACCTTGTCGGCGATGTCGCGGAAGCGCTGCCAGTCGATGACCCGCGAGTAGGCCGAGAAGCCGGAGATGATCAGCTTCGGCTTGTGCTCGAGGGCGAGCCGCTCGACCTCCTCGTAGTCGATCTCGCCGGTCTCCGGGTTGAGTCCGTACTGCACGGAGTTGAAGATCCGTCCCGAGACATTGACCGGCGCGCCATGGGTCAGGTGCCCGCCATCCGACAGGCGCATGCCCAGCACGGTATCGCCCGGCTGGCACAGGGCCAGCATCACCGCGCCGTTGGCCTGGGATCCGGAATGGGGCTGGACATTGGCCCAGTCGGCGCCGAACAGCTCCTTGGCCCGGTCGATGGCCAGCTGCTCGACGATGTCGACATACTCGCAACCGCCGTAGTAGCGCTTGCCCGGATAACCCTCGGCGTACTTGTTGGTGAGGACCGAGCCCTGGGCCTCCAGCACGCGCGGGCTGACCATGTTCTCGGAGGCGATCAGCTCGATGTGCTCCTCCTGGCGCCGGCGCTCACCCTCCATTGCCTCCCACAGTTCCGGGTCGAAACCGGCGATGGTCATGTCTTTCGTATACATCTTCTGCTAACCCCTGTCTTGATGATTGATCTCGCGGCCACATGCCCATCGCCGGTCGGGCCGGCAGTCTGGAATGGCTGGCATGGTAGCCCTGTCCTGTGGACCTGGAAGTCCCGGTTCCCTGTGCAATGCCTCCCGGGCCGTCCGCCTGCGGCGGGCAACCCCTGGCGCCGATGCGCCCCGCTCCCGGCTCTTTCCGTCCGGTTCCGGCAGAAGGTTTGCTGGTATTATACCCAATCAGGATGGGGAAGGCCCCTCCGGCACCTTCCTGTCGCCAGGACAGGCCCCGCAGGCTGCCGCCACCGCCTTTCCGGATGACCCGCTGGCGGTGAAGGGGCCGGGGGACCTTTCCGTCACGCCGTTGCGGCCACGGTGCCGGCCGGCATTCCCGAACCCAGGACACAATGCCCAGCAACAGCACCGAGCAGCCGGCCCACGACATCAGGACCCTGCGCCGCCGTTTCCAGCTCATCAACGAAGGGCGGCTAAGGCGCGCGATGGAGTCGCTGCGTCCCCGCCAGCGGGAGATCCTGGAGATCCTGCCCCTGCTGTTCCATGTCAACTACCCGTTGCTGCCGGGATATGTCTCCTCCTCGTCCCCCTGCGGCATCCGCGGCTACCGGCCCGGACGCGAGAGCCTGGCTACCGCCCGCCGCCTCTGCCGCTCGTTCAACTGGAAGGGGCGCGCCCTGCCACGGCTCGAGATCGAGGGCATCTACATGATGGGCAGCAGTGGCACCATTGCCCACGGCGAGCAGAGCGATTTCGACTTCTGGCTGTGCCACCGGGAGGGTCTGCCCGCGGAAGCTGCCGGGGAGCTGGCGCGCAAGGCGCGCCTGGTCGAAGAGTGGGCGAATGGAGAGGGGCTGGAGCTGCATTTCTTCATCTTCTCCCCCGGGGCCTTCCGGGAGGGGAGACACATGGAACTCTCGGCGGAGAGCAGCGGAAGCAGTCAGCACTATCTGCTGCTGGACGAGTTCTACCGTTCCGGCGTTGTCCTGGCCGGCCTGCCTCCGGCCTGGTGGTTCGTGCCGCGGGAGCAGGAGGGCGAGTACCAGAGGGTACTCGAATCGCTCCGGCGCAGGCGCCTGCTGGGTGAGGACGAGGCAGTCGATTTCGGTGGCCTGCCCACGATCCCCCCGGCGGAATTCTTCGGTGCCGCGCTGTGGCAGCTCTACAAGGGTCTGGGCGCCCCCTACAAGTCCCTGATGAAGCTGCTGCTGATGGAGACCTATGCCAGTGAGTATCCGGACATCGACCTGCTCAGCCTGCGCTACAAGCAGGCGGTCCATCAGGGCGTCACCGACCTCGATGAACTCGACCCCTATCTGCAGATGTACCGGAAGGTGGAGGAGTATCTCGGCGCCCTGGGCGATGCCGTGCGGCTGGATCTGCTGCGACGCTGCTTCTACCTCAAGGTGGGGGAGCACCTCAGCCGGCGCCGGCGTGTCGCGGGCCCCTCCTGGCGCCGGGCCATCATCGAGCGCCTCACCGGTGAGTGGGGCTGGGGATCCGTGCAGATCGTGCGCCTGGATACCAGGGAGCAGTGGCGGGTGGAGAGCGTGCGTGAGGAGCAACGTGTCCTCACCACGGCCTTCTACCTCAGTTACCGGAGGCTCTCCGCCTTCGCCCGCGAGCAGGGCGATACGTTGCAGATCTCGAGCGACGACCTGACCGTACTGGGCCGCCGGCTCTATGTCGCCTTCGAGCGCAAGGCGGGCAAGATCGAGCGCATCGACCTTGCCGCGCCGGGCCCCCTGTACGAGGAGAACGTGAGCATTCACCAGCTTGCCCCCGGCAACGGCCGGGAGGGCTGGCTGCTCCTGCGCGGTGCCGCCACACCGCACGAGCGGGGAGAAGGTCAGCCGCTGCAGCGGGCCGGCAGCCTCTGCGAGCTGCTGGCCTGGTGCCACCTGAACCGGATCGTCTCGGATCAGACCGGCATCGCCCTCCACCCGGTCCACGGGTCCCTCTCCGTGCGGGAGATCCACAATGTACTGGGCGTCTTCGAGCGGCTCTTTCCGGGTGGGAAACTGAGGGAACCAAGCCGCGAGGAGCTGCTCGGCCCGGCCCGGAGCGAACAGCTGGTGCTGTTCGTCAATCTGGCCCCCGACCACCACCGGGAAGAGCATTTCGTCGCCTCGGATCGCACCTGCGCCCTCAGTTATGGTGCCAGGCGCGAAAATCTGGTTCTTGGCCTCGACCTCTGCACCGCCACCAGCTGGGGAGAAGTCTTCTGCCACAGTTTCCGGGGGCTGGACGGCCTGATGGAATGCCTGAGCGAGAGCCTGCGCCGGGTGCCGCGTGGACCGGGACCGTTGCCGGCCCTGGAGGTCCACTGCGATACGCCCAACTACGCCGGTGTCATCGTCCAGTGCCTGCGCGACATCATGACCGACCTGCTGCGGGCCCGCCTGCGCAAGGACCATTCACGGCCCTGGTTCATCCTCCAGGGCGGTGAGGAATTCCGGCTGCTCGACCTGGGCGGTGACACCCCGGCCTGGCGCCCGTTGCGGGGTGAACGGCAGCTTCTGGAACAACTCGGCTCGCCCTCACCCACCTTCAGGGAGGTGATGTTCGAGCGCCATACCCTGGCCCAGACCCCCCTGCCCCTGATCTTTCGTGCCAACCGGGAAGGGTGGATCCAGATCTTCTTCGATGTGGAAGGGGGGCGGGCGCAGGTCTGGATCCTCGACGAGCGGGGGGCGCTCTTCCACCAGGAGCAGGAATACTTCAGCACGCCGGCCCTGCTCCGGCATAACCTGCGGTTCCTCGAAGCGGTGGTCAACCGCTGCCGGGAGCTGCCCCACTCCGCGCCCGGCGGCGACCCCGGCGGAGACCGTATCGAGGCCCATGAGCTGCGCCGCGGGGACAGGACCCAATGGTCGCTGCGCAGGGTCGACATCGATGGGGGACAGAGCCAGGTCTCGCCCATCGACGTGCAGGTGATCGGCGATACCACACCGGATGGCGGAAAGGTCTTCAGTGTCTATGTCAACGGGATCGAATTCTCCACCCTGGAGCATGGCGGCCGCCTGTTCGAGGCCGCCGCAAGACACATCCTGCAGATGCGCAGCAGTGCCGCCACCTACCCCATCCACGTCTCCGACATCGACCTCGCACCGGGCCTGTTCGGAACGGAGGACTCGTGGCCGCCACAGACCATCGTCTATCTGCGGTACAAGAAAACCATCGAGGAGCGCCTCAACGAGGCGCTCGAACGACTGAAGGGGGAAACCAATGCAACCTGAGGCCGTCGAAGGGCTGATCCAGCGGGCCGAAAGGCTGCTGGAGCGACTCGAAGGGCTGCTCCCGCCGCGGCGTGAGCCGCCCGATTTCGCCGCATGCCACGCCTTCCGCTGGCAGCGCAGCGGAGAGAGGGGTTGGCTGCGGGCGGTCGACTTCCATGGTCGCGCCGGGCTCGACGACCTCCTCGGCATCGACCGGCAGAAGGGCGAGGTGCTGCGCAACACCCGCCAGTTCCTGGCCGGCCTGCCCGCCAACAACGTGCTCCTGTGGGGACCGCGGGGAACCGGCAAGTCGACCCTGGTAAGGGCCCTGCTCCACGACCTCCACCCGCAGGGTTTGCGGCTGGTGGAGGTGGACAAGGCCGACCTCGTCCAGCTGCCGGAGATCGCCGACACCCTGCGGAAACGCCCCGAGTACTTCATCCTGTTCTGCGACGACATCTCCTTCGAGGCCGGTGATCCGGCCTACAAGACCCTGAAGGCGATGCTGGACGGCTCCCTCGCCACCGCTGACTCCAGGCTGCTGATCTACGCCACCTCGAATCGCCGTCACCTGCTGCCGGAGCCACAGGAGGAGAATCTGCAGACCCGGGTGGTCGGTACCGAGCTGCATCATGGCGAGGCGGTGGAGGAGAAGATCAGCCTGTCCGAGCGTTTCGGCCTGTGGCTG
Organism: Gammaproteobacteria bacterium; assembly: GCA_003694425.1. Classification (GTDB taxonomy): domain Bacteria; phylum Pseudomonadota; class Gammaproteobacteria; order J113; family J113; genus J113. The sequence goes on along the minus strand of RFJX01000144.1, from coordinate 1,557 downwards.
GCCTTCCACCCCTTCGATCAGGAGACCTATCTGCGCATCGCCGGCCACTGGCTGGAACGCCTCGGCGCGGGGCCCCTGGATGACACGGCGCGGGCCGAGGCCCTGCGCTGGGCCCTGACGCGCGGCTCGCGCAGCGGCCGGGTCGCATGGCAGTTCGCCTGTGACCTGGCCGGACGACGGGGGCTCGGGGAGGTACAGGGATGAGCGTTGCGGCCTCCCTGCCCCCCAATTCCCGTGTCCTTTACAGCGCCGGCGAGGTGGATGCCGCCTGCGACCGGATGGCCGCGGCCATCGAGGCCCGCCTCGGCAAGGACAATCCCGTCGTGCTCTGCGTCATGATCGGCGCCCTCATTCCCACCGCGGCGCTGCTGCGCCGGCTGACCATGCCCCTGGAGCTGGACTATGTCCATGCCACCCGCTATCGCGGCGCCACCCGGGGCGGCGCGCTGCACTGGGAGCACCGTCCCGCCATTCCCCTGCGCGGCCGCAGCGTGCTGGTCGTGGACGATGTCCTCGACGAGGGGGTCACCCTCGAGGCGATCGTCGAGGAGTGCCGCCGGCAGGAGGCCCGGGAGGTCCTGACCGCAGTTCTGGTGGACAAGGAGGTACCCCGGCGCAAGGGGCTGGCCCGGGCCGATTTCACCGGCCTCAAGGCCCCGAACCTCTACCTCTTCGGCTGCGGGATGGACTACCATGGACAGCTCCGCCACTGCACCGCCATCCATGCCATCGAAGACACCTGAAATCGCCATCATCGGCGGGACCGGACTGCGCCGCCTCAAGGGGCTGGAGATCACCCGCCGCATGGTCCAGAAGACCCCCTACGGCGAACCCTCCGGCCCCTTCATCGTCGGCCACTACGGCAGCCGGGAGGTGGTCTTCCTGGCCCGTCACGGACTGCGTCACACGATCCCGCCCCACCGGATCAACTACCGCGCCAACATCTGGGCCCTGAAGGAGATCGGTGTCAGCAAGGTGATCAGCGTGGCCGCTGTGGGCGGGATCAGCGAGCGGATGGCCCCCTGCACCGTGGCGATCCCGGACCAGATCGTCGACTACACCTGGGGTCGTGGCCACACCTTCTTCGAGGAGGGGCTCTCCGAGGTGGTGCACGTCGATTTCACCGAGCCCTACAGCGAGCCTCTGCGCCGGGCCCTGCTGGAGGCCGGGAGACGTGCCGGCATCGAGCCGGTCGACGGCGGCACCTACGCCACCACCCAGGGTCCCAGGCTGGAAACCGCCGCCGAGATCGACCGCCTGGAAAGAGACGGCTGCGAACTGGTCGGCATGACCGGGATGCCGGAGGCGGCCCTGGCCCGGGAACTGGAGCTGGAGTACGCCTGCTGTGCGGTGGTGGTCAACCGGGCCGCGGGGCGCAGCGAGGGGCCGATCACCATGACGATGATAGAGAGGAACCTCGCCCTCGGCATGGAGCGGGTGCGCCGGTTGCTGGGGGAGGTGTTGGGGGGGTAGTCAGTTGTCAGTTGTCAGTTGTCAGTTGTCAGTTGTCAGTTGTCAGTTGTCAGTTGTCAGTTGTCAGTTGTCAGTTGTCAGTTG
>RFJX01000143.1 GCA_003694425.1 Gammaproteobacteria bacterium | reverse complement strand
CGCCGGCCCTGATCGATGATGGCACAGCGGGTGTCACGGTCACCGGTCAGCAGGCGGGCGACGCCCTCGACCGGGTGGACCGTGGCCGACAGGCCGATCCGTTGCGGCGGCGTGGCGCACAGCCCCTCCAGCCGCTCCAGGCTCAGCGCCAGATGGGCGCCGCGCTTGCTCCCGGCCACCGCGTGGATCTCGTCCAGGATCACGCAGCGCGTGGTGGCGAGCATGCGCCTTCCCGATTCGCTGGTGAGGAGGATGTAGAGCGACTCCGGGGTCGTCACCAGGATGTGCGGCGGCCGGCGTCGCATCAGGGCACGCGCCGCCTGGGGGGTGTCCCCGGTACGCACCAGTGCGCGGATCCCGTGCGCGGGCAGCCCCATCGCCCGAAGCCGCCTCCCGATCCCCTCCAGCGGGGCCTCGAGGTTGCGGTGGATGTCATTGGACAGGGCCTTCAGAGGCGAGACATAGACCACGGCGGTCTCGTCCGGCAGCTCACCCTCCTGCGCGCGCCGCACGAGCTGGTCGATGGCCCAGAGGAAGGCGGCCAGGGTCTTGCCGGACCCCGTGGGGGCACAGATCAGGGCCGCGCGGCCGACGGCGATGGCGGGCCAGGCCTCACCCTGGCAGCGGGTCGGCTGGTCGAACCGGTCCCCGAACCAGGCAGAGACGGCGGGATGGAAACGGCGCAATGGCATGGTCACCCCGCATGGTACACCGGAAGCCCGGCCGACGGAGGGTCAGCCTGGCCGCCAGCCCCGTCGGGGTCCCCGGGCATGGCGGGCGATATTGCGGATGGTGACGGTGTGCCGCCCTGTGCCTATCCCGTCATACCTGCCGCGTCGACCCCCGGGAAGCGCCGGGGTCGCGGCGGGCGGAGTGACTGCAACAGCGGGCCTTCAGCGGACGGGATCCCAGCAGCAGGAGCCCCAGGCCGAGCAGCAGCAGGGTGGCCGGCTCCGGCACCGGCTCGTTGATCCCGGTGCCGGCATCGTGGGAGTAGGGGGCGAAGAGATATTTGGCGTGATTGCCGGCGGTAACATGGTCATAGGCATCGAAGTGGACATCCTCGACCGGCCCGCTGATGGTGATCTCGTAGACGTTGATCTGGCCCAGCGGCGCGGCAGAGGGAGTCGGGAAGGAGTCGATGAAGTCGTTGATGGGGGAGTCCACCAGATCGAAGTCACCCAGTGCGAACTCCTGCCACTCCCAGCCGTCGCCATAGACCCCGTGCGGGGCCAGAGAGCTTCCGTCGCCGAGCTGCGGCAGGTCACCCGACTCGTTGGTCTGGGTATGGATCGGGGCGAGGGGCGTGCTCGGGTCGGTGAAACCGCCGAAGCCGCCGGTAGTCGACGGGGCCAGGGTGATATCGACACCGGCGCCACCGTCTCCCGGCAGCGGGTCGGGGTAGACCACCGAGAGCTTGACGTCGACAATGGTGCCCTTGCCACCCGGACCCTCGACATTGCCGATGACCCAGAGCCGGATGGGGGCCGAACCGTCCGTGCTGAACACCCAGGATTCGTGATCGGTGTCGTAGGTGGCCCCCTCCACATAGAGCTGGAGGATGGGCACGGCACCTGCAACCGCGGAGAACGCCAGCAGCAATGGTAGCAGGAGAAGTGCCGGGTATGGTCTCTTCATCGGGGTCTGTGGCCTGTCCAGCCCGTCCGTTCATGGGTTCCACCACAATACGGCAACAACCGTACCATGGCTCCCATCCCGTTGTTTGTTCAGGCGCCATGACCCGGCGAGACGGTATCGGAGGGCGGAGATATGCGGGGACTGTAAAGAATACCGACACATTCAGCCCTTGCCTCGCCCTCTCCCGGTAGCGGAAATCGCGTAACCCACTCTGTAGCCTGGGATTACCGGTGTAACCAGCGGTGTAAAGATTACTGACAGGCGGACCGGATCAGGGATGCGTTCAACCAGTCCCCACATTAACGGCGAGACCCGGCAGGATCCACAACGGGCAGGATTTGCGGCCCCCGGTGCGCCAGGGCAGCCCACGGGCCTCGTCTTCAACGGCCGCAGGCCGCACTACAGGGAGTGCCCGTCCCCTGTATTGCACATACCGCAGTGACAAACGGTCTGCCCAGGCCGGGGCGCAATGGTATGCTTGCCCCCATGGAATGGATCGCCGCGCTGCTGCTGGTCCTGCTGGTCTGGGCCGTGGTCATCTACAACCTGCTGGTGCGCGACCTGCACCGGGTCAGGGCCGCATGGAGCGACATTGAGGTCCAGCTCAAGCGGCGCCACGACCTGATCCCCAAGCTGGTGGACGCGGTAAGACAGTACGCTGCCTACGAGCAGGCCACCCTCTCCACCCTCACCGAGCTGCGCAGCCGTGCGGCCGGGGCCGCGAGGGCCGGCCTGCGCGCCCCGCTGGAACAGGCCCTGGGCGCGGAGATCCACAAGCTGATCGCGCTGGCGGAGGCCTATCCCGACCTGAAGGCGAGCGACTCCTTCCTCGACCTGCAGCGCAACCTCACCGAGGTGGAGAACGACATCCAGATGGCGCGCCGCTACTACAACGGCGCCGTGCGCAACTACAACGTGCGCATCGATTCCTTTCCCGATCTGCTCATCGCCCGGCTGTTCCGCTTCCGGCCGGCGGAGTTCTTCGAGCTGGAGGATGCCGCATGACCCGCCCCCTGCTCCTGCTGCTGTTGCTGATCACCCTTCCCGCCCATGCCGCAGAACGGGTGCTGGACTTCCACAGCGAGATCACCATCCGTCAGGACAGCTCCATGGAGGTGACCGAGACCATCGTCGTCCGGGCAGAGGGCGCGCAGATCAGACGCGGGATCTACCGCGATTTTCCCACCGACTACCGTGACCGCCTGGGCAACCGTTACCGGGTCGGATTCGAGTTGCTCGGGGTCTGGCACAACGGCACCACATCGGCCTACCACATCGAGCGCCTGAGCAACGGGATCCGGATCTACATCGGCGAACGGGGCAGGACCATCCCTCGGGGGGAACACCGTTATCGCATCCGCTATCGCACCAACCGCCAGCTCGGCTTCTTCGAGGACCACGACGAGCTCTACTGGAACGTGAACGGAACCGGGTGGGGATTTCCCTTCGACCATATCAGCGCCACGGTCCACCTGCCCCCGGGCATCCCCGCAGATACGGTCAGGCTCTACGGCTATACCGGCACCCAGGGTGCCCGGGGGCAGGACTACCGGGCCGAACCGGCCGGGGACGGCACCTGGTATTTCGAAGCCACCAGGCCGCTGCGGCCGCGGGAGAATCTGAGCATCGTCCTCACCTGGCCCAAGGGCCACGTCACCGAGCCGGACTGGCGCCGGCGACTGGCCTGGCTGGTCGCCGACAACCCGGAACTGCCCTGGGCGGCCGGGGTGACGGGGCTCCTGCTGCTCTACTACCTGGTGGTCTGGATGAGGGTGGGCCGGGACCCGGAGGCCGGGGTCATCATCCCGCTCTATCATCCGCCGGAGGGCTTCTCTCCGGCCGCGATGCGCTATATCCGCCGGCTGGGGGGATATGACCGCAAGACCTTCGCGACCGCCCTGGTCAATCTCGCGGTCCAGGGGTTCCTCCGCCTGGAAGAGAAGGGCGGAGACTATACGGTCTTCCGCACGGAGATGGAGGGCACACCGCAGGCACCCGGCGAGGCGGCGGTCCTGCGCCAGCTCGTCCCCTCCAGGGGAGGCCTGCTGGCCCTGGAACAGCGGAACCACAAGCGTATCGGCAAGGCCCTCCGGGCCCACGAGGCGGCCCTGATGCGGGACTACGAGAAGAAGTACTTCTTCACCAACTCCGGGTATCTCGTGCCCGGCATCCTGCTGCTGCTGGGCGGCGTGCTGCTGGTGGCCTGGAAGACCGGCAATGCGGAGGCCCTGCCGGTGATGGCCTTCGTCACCATCTGGCTGAGTATCTGGACCTATGGCCTGTTCGGACTGCTGAACCGGGTCTGGAACCTGTGGCGACAGGTCCCCGGTCTGCCGCTGATGGTCGTTCCGGCGCTGTTCCTCAGCCTCTTCTCCCTGCCCTTCATCGGAGGCGAGGTCGTCGCCATCGCGATGCTCAGGGAGGCCACCTCGACCCTCACCGTCGCCACGGTCCTGTGCGGCGCCCTCCTGAGCTGGCTGTTCCAGCACCTGCTCAAGGCCCCGACCCTCGCAGGGCGCCGGCTGCTGGACCGGATCGAAGGCTTCCGCCAGTTCCTGGAACTGGCCGGGAAGGACGAACTGGAGCACAAGACCCCGCTCGGCCGCACGCCGGAGCAGTTCGAGGCCTGGCTGCCCCATGCCCTGGCCCTCGACGTGGAGCAGCGCTGGGCCGAGAAATTCGCCTCGGTGCTCACCGGTATCGGTCCAGGGGGGCGGAGGTGGTCGCCCGGATGGTACTCCGGCAGCAACTGGAGCTACTCGGACCCGGTCGGCTTCACCACCGCGGTCGGGGCGGGTCTGGG
>RFJX01000014.1 GCA_003694425.1 Gammaproteobacteria bacterium | reverse complement strand
GGTGTGGATGCACTCGAAGGGGTTGTACTCGGCGGTCGGCACCTGCTTGAGGGCCGCGGCGTGGATGACGTAGTCGACCTCGCGCATCGCCATCTCCAGCCGCTCCGGGTCGCGCACGTCACCGATGAAGAATCGCACCCCCTTGTGCCCGGCGATGAGCGGGTCCTGGGCCATCTCGTACTGCTTGAGTTCGTCGCGGGAGAAGACGATCAGCCGCTTCGGCCGGTAGTCCTCCAGCACCCGCCGCACGAAGCTGCGGCCGAAGGAGCCGGTGCCGCCGGTCACCAGGATGGAGCGACCGTCGAGGTCGGGTGCGGGTTCGGAAAAGCGTGTCTGCATCATGTACTCCTGACGGCCTCTTGCCGGTATGGTCCCGGTCCGGCCGCAGTTTGGGTCATTGCCCCTTCTCTGCAGGGGACAGTCTCAGTCCCAGGATGTCCGGGGCCGTGACCGCCCCGGCGTATCCCTCGTCGCGCAGATGCTGCAGCAGCCCTGCCGGGTCCTTCAAAGCGCTCACCACGCACAGATCATGCTCCGGCAGCGAGGACAGTTCGCGCACCAGAGGAAGACCATGGAACTGCTCCCGGTCCGCCTCCGGGTCCCACAGGGCGACGATCTCCAGATCGAAGTCGCGCACCCGCAGAAGCGCGATCTCGGCGAGATCCGAGGCGCCGGCCAGAACGATCCGCCGGTACCCATTCGCCGCGCAGCCGTCGAACACCCGCCGCAGGCTCTCTCCGGCGCGGCGGTAGAAATCGAAGGAATAGCTGAGGTACTCGGCGGTGAGGCGGCTCTTCTCGGCGAAGCCCTTGGGGGTGAGGTAGTAGAGATAGCGGTTGGCCGGGGCCTCCTGCACCTTCACCAGCCCCTTGCGGATGCAGCGCTTGAGGTAGGAGTTGGCCAGTCCCAGGGCCACACCCAGCTCACGCGCCAGGCCGCGCTGGGAGATGCGGCTGTCGGCCTCGATGGCCTCGAGGATCTCCAGGGTGAGGGACTCTTCCTTTTCGGGAGGGGGCATGGGGTAGGGCTGTCGGCTATCAGCTATCGGCTGTCGGCTTTCGGTCAGAAGGTGGGCGGGGATTATCGGCGGGCTTCGGGCACGCTACCGCCCTGCAGGGGGACTGCATCGAGGGCGATCGGCTGTCGGCAATCGGCTTTCGGCTGAAATCACGAACACCCGGAGTTGGGTGTTCATTTTGTGAACGCACTATAGGTAGGGGTTTGCGGGATGTCAATGAGGGGCCATCGGCTGTCGGCTGTCGGCTGTCGGGATGATTTCAGCAGGACCTGAAGCGGCTGGGGGCCTGCGCTGTTCAGCCGGTGGGGTGTGCCTCGGCCAGTGCGGGGTTGTCATCAGGGGGCTGGGCGGACTGCAGGGCGGCGAGGAAGCGCTCGCCGTAACGCTCCAGTTTGGCCTGGCCGATGCCGTGGATCCCGGCCAGCGCCTCGAGGCTGTCCGGGCGCCGGCTGGCCATGGCCTTCAGGGTGGCGTCGTGGAAGATGACGTAGGGGGGAACGCCCTGCTCGCGGGCGATCTGAAGGCGCAGCTCGCGCAGACTCTCGAACAGGGCCTGCTCGCTGCCGCTCAGGTCACCGGCGGTAGTCCGGGCCTTCTCCTGCCGGGTGGGTCGTGCCTTGCGCAGGCGGCGCAGTTGCAGCGGGGTCTCGCCGCGCAGAACGGGGCGGGCGGCGGAGGTCAGGCGCAGGGTACCGTAGCCCTCGGCATCAACGGCGAGCAGGCCGCGGGCGATGAGCTGGCGGTAGATGGCCCGCCATTCGGCGGGGGCGTGTTCGCCGCCGATGCCGAAGGTGCTGATACGGTCGTGGCCGTTGCGGGCGATGCGCTCGTCGGCCTTGCCGAGCAGCACGTCGACCAGATAGGCGACGCCGAAGCGCTGGCCGGTGCGATAGACGCAGGAGAGGGCCTTCTGGGCGGCGACGGTGGCGTCCCAGCTCTCGGGCGGCTCCAGGCAGTTGTCGCAGTTGCCGCAGGGCGCATCCCGGGTCTCGCCGAAGTGGGCCAGCAGGGCCTGGCGGCGGCAGGTGGTGATCTCGCACAGACCCAGCATCGCCTCCAGTTTCTGCCGGGCGATGCGCTTGTGCTCCTCGCTCCCCTCCCCGCCCTCGACCATCTGCCGGCGGGTCACCAGGTCCTGCAGGCCGTAGGCGGTCCAGGCGTCGGCCGGCTCGCCGTCGCGGCCGGCGCGGCCGGTCTCCTGGTACCAGGCCTCGATGCTGCCGGGCAGGTTGAGATGGGCGACGAAGCGCACGTCGGGCTTGTCGATGCCCATGCCGAAGGCGATGGTGGCGACGATGATCAGCCCCTCCTCACGCAGGAACCGTTCCTGGTGGCGACGGCGGACCTCGTCCGGCAGGCCGGCATGATAGGGCAGCGCCTCGCGCCCCCTGTCGCAGAGCCAGCGGGCGGTCTCCTCCACCTTGCGCCGCGACAGGCAGTAGACGATGCCGGCGTCATCGGGGTGCTCGCGGCGGAGGAACTCCCACAGCCGGGCACGCGGGTTGTTGCCCTCGCTGATCCGGTAGCAGATGTTGGGCCGATCGAAACTGCTGATGAACCGGCGTGCCTTTCCCAGATCGAGTTGCCCGACGATCTCCTCGCGGGTGCGCGCGTCGGCGGTGGCGGTCAGGGCGATGCGCGGCACCCGGGGGAAGCGCTGGTGCAGCACCGAGAGCTGCCGGTACTCGGGGCGGAAGTCGTGCCCCCACTGGGAGACGCAGTGGGCCTCGTCGATGGCGAACAGGGCCAGCCGGCTGCGTTCCAGCAGGGCCAGGGTCTCCTCCATCAGCAGCCGCTCCGGAGCGACGTATAGCAGGTCCAGGTCGCCCGCCGAGAGCCGCCGTTCCACTTCGCTCCGCTCCCGGGGATCCAGGGTCGAGTTGAGGAAGGCGGCGCGGACCCCGAGCTGGCGCAGGGCATCGACCTGATCCTGCATCAGGGCGATCAGTGGCGAGACGACGATACCGGTACCCTCGCGCAGCAGCGCCGGGATCTGGTAGCAGAGCGACTTGCCGCCGCCGGTGGGCATCAGCACCAGGGCGTCGTCGCCCGTGAGCAGGGTCTGGATGATGGCGCCCTGCTCACCACGGAACGTCTCGTAGCCGAAGGTCTCCCTCAGCACCCGGAGGGCGGCGTCGAGCGAGTCAGCCACCGAGGTATCGCTCCATGGACCAGACCCGATCGGGCGCGGCTCGTTGCAGAGCGCGGTCCTCCGAGATCAGGGGAACGCCCAGCAACAGGGACAGGTGCAGAAATTGCGCGTCATATCCGGTGATTCGATAACGCATTGCGGTCTCAAGTACCTCTTTGAGGTCCAGCGCCGATTCATTCTCTCCATACAGCTCAACGGCACGCTGCCAGGCCTCCGTGGCGGCCCCGCGGGACAGGGCCCCCGAACGCATGGTAGTTACCAGGACATTGATGAATTCGTGTCGCCAGAGTGCCGGTACCATCCACTGGTTGTCGCGCTCCCAGAGGCGACCTGCCCGGTCGTTCTTCTCTCCTTCCAGTACAGCGTAGGCGATGACATTGGTATCGACGACGATCAAGCACGTCCCTCGCGCTTGGCCCGGTCGATGAATTCATCCGTAAGCGGCTCCTTGAGCTTGATCGGTGGAGGAAGCCTCGCCGGCCTTTCCGGGCGGGTCAACGCCTCTTCCAGGATCGACAAGGCCTCCCGGGTCAGCGAGCGATGGTGTTTCGCCGCTCGCGCCTTCAGGCGCTTGTGCAGCTCCTCGGGAAAGTCCTTGATGACCAGTCCGGGCATGAGGATACCTCTTTGCTAGCAAAGTACTAATATAATGCTAGCAAAAGAAAGGCCGGGAGGTGAGTGGATACCCACTGCACCTCCCGATCAGGGGCTATTTCCCTTCCGGCTCGCCGACGGAGATCCGGTCCCGGTTCTGCTCCAGGAGCTTCTCGCCGATCCCCCTCACTTCGGTCAGCTCATCGATGCTGCGGAAGGGGCCGTTCTGCTCCCGGAAGGCGACGATGGCCCGGGCCTTGGCCGGGCCGACGCCCTTGAGCGAGGCTGCCAGGGTCGCGGCATCGGCGGTGTTGATGTCCACCGGATCGGCCATGGCGGCCGGCAGCGCGCCGAGCAGGACGAAGACGAGCAGAATGGATTTGAGGATTTTCATGGGTCACCTCCCTGGTTCCCTGGTTCCCTTGTGTGGCGTCACTGGAGGATTGCCCTCCTTCCCTGATCCCTCGAGGCGGGATCACAGGAAACTATAGCAGCGGATCCCGGGATTGCCAGGTGGACAAGGGGGAACAATCCGCAAGCGGTAGTTTCGCCCTCAGGCGCGCTCTATATGGTGGGCGGAGACCTTCATCCGGGCCAGCTTCCCGGCGATCTCGATCAGCAGCAGGACCCGCTCCTGGCCGCTGCGGGCCTGGAAGATCGCCTCGTAGCCGGCCATGGGACCGGCCAGCAGGCGGACCCGGTCGCCGCGCTTCAGCTGCGGCTCGGGATGGGGGTGGATGCCCTGCTCGTCCTCGTGGGCGCGGATCGCGGCGATGAGGTCGTCCGGGACCCGGGCCGGGTCCTGGCCGAAGCGCACCAGGTTGGAGACCCCGTAGGTGGAGCGGATCGGGCCGAAGTCGTCCACCGACTCGGTCAGGCGGATGAAGAGATAGCGCGGGAACATCGGCTCGATGACCTCCACGTTCCGGCCCTGGCGGCGGCGCCAGACCCGGATCAGCGGCAGGTAGGTCTCGTAGCCCTGACGGCGGAGGTTCTCGTCGGCCAGGGCCTCCTGCCGCGGCTTGGCGTGGATCAGGTACCAGCTGGCCTGTCCTGTCGACATTCCCTTGCTCCCCTCGGTTCGATCTGGCTCTGCCAGAAGATATGGTATCAGCTCAGCGCCACTTCAACGCGATCGGCAAGGTACTCCGCAAATGATGGGGCGCAGGTGAAGGCCGGAGAGACGGCATTGAGCACGTGCAGGGAGGACCCGTCGCCCTCGACCACGAAATCCATCTCCAGCCTGAGCGCCTCGAGGTCCACCAGCTGGGCCCGGATCCCGGTGGGTGCGCGATGGGTGAACGCGGCCGGGTCCACGGCCTCCGAGAGCCGGGCGGCGGCCCGCAGCAGACCGCGCCGGGTGAGGTGGCCCAGCTCCTGCCGGGCCTGGCGGAGCAGGCCGCTCTTCCTGGAAAGGAGCAGGCGGAGCAGGTCGCCGGCACCCTGGACAAACTCCCGCGGGGAGAACCCCTGCAGGCCGCCATACTGCTCCCGCCACAGTGCCGGCAGGGCGGTGGGTCCGATCATCACTACACCGCCAGTGCTGCGGGTGAGATGCACGCCGAGGAAGGGCATGGCCGGATCGGGCACCGGATAGAGGGAGGTGCGCAACGGTTGCGGTGAGCCGGATACCAGGTAGAGCCCCTTGAAGGGCAGCACGCGGTAGCGGCGGCCGAAGCCGTAGGCGTGGGCGATGCGATCGGCCTGCAGGCCGGCGCAGTTGATGACGAAGCGGGCGGCCAGCGGCCCGCGGGTGGTCTCGATGCCATCCGCCCGGCGGCCGGCCCAGGCACGTCCCAGCTCCATGGTGATCCCGGCCTTTCCCACCTCACGGACCAGCTCCGCCATGATCGCGCCCGGATCGACGGTGGCGGTGGTGGGCGACCAGAGGGCCTGCCCAACCGGGCGCGCGCCGGGCTCGATCTCGCGCGCCTGCCGGGGATCCAGCCGCTCCACCTCCACACCGTTGCGGCTGGCCCGCCGGAACAACAGCTCCAGGGGCGGCAGCTCCGCCTCCCGGGCCAGTGCCCGCATGATTGCAGCCGGGTCGACAGTGGCGGTGGTGGGCGACCAGAGGGCACGGTCCACCGGGCGCGCGCTGGGCTCGAACTCGCGCGCCTGCCGGGCATCCACCCGCTCCACCACCACCC
>RFJX01000142.1 GCA_003694425.1 Gammaproteobacteria bacterium | reverse complement strand
GGAATAGCCCCATGGCCCGCTCCCCGACCCGGGCGGCGCGCTGCAGCACCTCCCGCATCAGGGCCCGTTTCGCCTGCAGGCCCTGCAGGTGCGCGTACTCCGCCATGCGGTAGCGCAACGGCAGATCGACGAACAGGCAGCAGCGCCCCCGCACCGCCTGGAAACGGGCATCGGTGACGTGCTCGTGGCGGGCCAGGGCGTAGAGTTCCAGCGCCGCCCGTTCGGCCCGGTCGGCGGTGGGCGGGACCTCGACCCCGCTGGGCAGTCCGGCACAGCCGGCCAGGGCCAGCAGCAACAGACACAGCGCGAGCAGACGCTGGCGGGTCATTGCTGTCCCCTCCCCTGCCCGGCCGCGGCCTCCGGTGCCGCCGCGACGATCGCGGCCCGGACCCGCTCCGGATCGGTGGTGAACTCCAGTGCCCCGATGCGCAGCCCCTCCAGATGCAGCACCGTCACCTCGCCCTCCTTCGAGGGCAGGCGCCGGGTCGCGTCGCCGTCGTGGTCGAGAGTGATGGGATAGGGGTACTTGCGCATCGTCGGCAGGGCGATGAAACGGGCGATGAGGCCCGGCATGCCGCTGATGTCGGCCAGATAGACCACCTCCCCACGCTTCAGCGGGGCGGGATCGAGCCCCTCCAGGGCCTTCCGGATCACCTTGCCGCCGGACATGTCGCGGCTGAACAGGACCAGCCGGGTCTGCTCACCGACGGGGGCCGGCGCCCCGCGCTGATCGCTCAGGCTCAGGGGGGAGAGGCGATCGCCGGGAGCATAGGGATTGGTCGCCGCGGCCAGCAGCGGCGGTAGCAACAGACACAGCAACAACAGCTTGCGAATCATCTCGTTAGTCTCCATTCAGGGACCAGTTGTAGGGGATGTCGGCCTCGATCCGGGGTGCCGGATCAGGCCAGTGGGGGGCGTATCGGGCGAGGAAAGCGGGCACCCCGCCCACCTTGTCGAAGTCCTGGTCGAACCAGTCGAAGATCTTCGAGACGTGGGCCACGCCGGCCTCGAGGCGCAGCCCCTTGTCCGGGTTGGCGAGGTAGGCGCGGGCCTGGTCGTCCAGCTGCCCATCCAGGGCAGCGGCGGTATAGGGCTCGCGGCGCAGGTCGGGGCAGCCGATCGAGGCGCAGACGATGGCCATGTGCACCCGTGGCTCGCCCAGCGGCCGCAGTACCTCGTTCTCGATCCCGTCCAGGGTCACCGCCTTGCCACCGACCTTGCCCGCATCCCGCTTCCAGACCGGGAACAGGAAGTTGCCGACCTCCTTGATGCTGGCCACCGGCCAGTGGTCCAGCACCACCTTCATCGCCAGCAGGTTGTAGGCGTTGATCCAGAAGGCCAGCCTCTCCTTCCTGCCGGACAGCTGCTTCGGGTCGAAGCCCTCCAGGGTGGCGATGGCGGCGGTGAAGTCCGGGTCCCTGCGCAGGGCGCTGTAGTCGACCCGGTTCAGATGCACCCCCTGCAGGGTGCCGGGGTGGACGTGCGCCTGCAGCAGGCGGACATAGGCGCTCCAGTCCGGCTCCCGGGCCAGGGCGCCGGTGGCCGCCAGCAGCAGGGCCAGGAATAGATTTATCTTGCCGCGCATGCTCACGCCTCCTCCGCCACGGCGGCGGCCCGCCGCTCCGGCGTATAGCGGATCACCACCTCCTCCGGTCGCTCGCTGCAGGGTTCGGAGATGGCCACCGTCTGGTTGCCGAAGGCGCCGTCGCCGAGCGGCCGCGGCGCCCCCCGCCGGATCCGCTCCAGCAGCACACCGCCGTCGTAGCCCTCCCCCCGGGCCAGGGCGTCGATGGCCTCGCGGTAGGTCCCGACCAGCCCCGCCAGGTACTCCGGCGCGTAGAGCGGGGCCTCGATCCGCAGGCGTGCGGTGCCGGCTGCCAGCAGCCGGTCGAGCACGCCGATGGCGCACAGGTCCCTGACCATGAACAGGTGGTTGCGGCAGTACTGGTCGGTCTCCAGCCAGTGGGGGTGACCGAGGCGGTCGCGCAGGGCGTAGTTGCGCTGGGTGCAGGGGCCGGGGCAGGGGTCGTTGCGGGTGGTCCCGGTCATGTGGGTGCCGATGACGCAGAACTCCAGCAACATCCCGGGCAGCGAGCCGTGCACCACGCACTCCACCGGCAGGGTTCCCGCCGACTCCCGGCCCAGGGCCTCGACCTGCTCCAGGGTCAGCTCCAGGGCGGCGGTGAAACCCGCCACCCCCTGCTCCCGCAGCAGCCGGACCGATTCGCCGTTCCAGACGTTGAAGGAGAAGTCCGCGTGCACCGGGCCGACGCCCTGTTCCCGCAGCCAGGCCAGGGTGCCGGTGTTGTGGGCCAGGTAGAGGTCCGGCCGCTGGTCGCCGAGCCGCTCCAGCAGCCGCTCCAGGTCGGTGTACTCGCGCGTGGTGGTGATGCGGGGGGTCTGCAGTCCCACCCGCTTGCCGGCGTCGTGGCAGCGGCCAATAAACTCGCGCAGCGCGCCTCCATGCCAGGCGTGGCCCTCGCGGCTGGAGTAGTGCTCGCCACCGACGTAGATCCAGTCGCAGGGGGTATCGAGCAGGGCGGTGGCCGCCGCCTCGGTCATGCAGCGCACGCTCAGCTCGGGGGTGGCGCTCCCCTGCGGGGCGGTGACCCGTCCCACCTCGCTGCTGGGTCGCTCCTCCACCGCTATCGAGAAGAGCTTCGGCTCGCGCTGGCCGCTGAGGCCCGAGGAACCGGGGCCGGGCTGGCCGAAGGCGTGGCTGGTGCCGACCTCGCGCAGGGCGGTGCTGCGCAGCCGGCGCAGTACCTCGAAGTCGGTCGAATAGGCCCCCGGGTCGTCGTAGTAGCGGTCGATCGCCTCGCGGTAGGCGGTCACGATCGGGGCCAGGTAGTCTCCGGGCCGCGCCCGCCCCTCGATCTTGAGCGAGGCGATCCCCTCGCTGACGAGCAGCGGGAGCTGGTGGTAGAGGCACAGGTCCTTGCGCGCCAGCACGTGCTGCTCCTCGACGTGGGCCAGGACCCTGTCCTGCTCGCGGTCGACCAGGCTCCAGGGCCAGCGGCAGGACTTGAGGCACTTGCCGCGGTTGGCGCTGTACTCGGTGGCGATGCCGCTGTGCAGGCACTGGGAACTCTGCGCCACGCACATGTCGCCATGGACGAAGTACTCCACCTCGATGCCGCTGGCGCGGGCGATCTCGCCGGCCGCGTGGACGGTGATGTCGCGCGAGGTGATGATGCGGCGGATCCCCAGCTCGCGCAGGAAGTCCGCCATCCGGGGGTGGTGCACATTCATCATGGTGCTGGCGTGCAGCGGGGTCTTCAGCCCCAGCTTACGGACGGTACGCAGCAGCCCCAGGTCCTGGATAATGAAGGCGTCGGGACCGGCTGCCTCCAGCTCCGGCAGGATCCCCTCCAGCAGGCCCAGCTCCTCCCCGGTGAGCAGGTTGTTCAGGGCCAGGTAGGCCTTCACCCCGTGGCGGTGGGCGTAGCGCACCACCTCGCCCACCTCCTCGCGGCCGAAGTTGAGCCAGGCCCCGTGCTGGCGCATGGCGAAGCGCTTCTCGGAGAAATAGACGGCATCGGCGCCGGCCGCGCAGACCGCCTCCAGCGCCTCCCAGCTGCCGCAGGGGGCCAGCAGTTCGATCCTCTTTTCCGGCTTCATCTTGGCAACTCCTTCAGGTGGAGGGAAAGAGCGCGGCGAAGGCCGCCTCCAGTCCCCGGTTCAGAAATTCGAGGTCCACCGGCTGCATCACCAGCGGCGGCATCAGG
>RFJX01000141.1 GCA_003694425.1 Gammaproteobacteria bacterium | reverse complement strand
GCCCGGGATCGATCCCAAGGATATCGAGATCACCATGGAGGAGGGGGTGCTCACCATCAGGGGTGAGCGCAGCATCGAGGAGGAGACCCAGGAAGGCCAGTACCACCGCATCGAACGGGCCCGTGGTACCTTCTATCGCCGCTTCAGCCTGCCCGACACCGCCGACCCGGAGCGGATCGAGGCTCACGGCAAGAACGGGGTCCTCGAGATCGTGATCCCGAAGCTGGAGAAGGTCCAGCCGCGCAAGATCGAGGTCAGGGCCGAGGAGTAGGCCGCCCCGGGGCTGCCGCACTGCCCCGTTCGTGCCCAGAGGCAACCGACCGCCCTGTCGCGGTCAAATGGAGGGAGACTGCCCTTGCGGGCGGTCTCTCGTGGTATCGGACCGATCCGTTCACCGACCAGGGGAGGACGCCGGGACAGTGGCTGACGCACACTGCACCTGCAACAGATGAAATACAAGGACTACTACAGGATCCTGGGTGTCGATCGTGACGCCTCGGCCGATGAGATCAAGCGCGCCTACCGCAAGCTGGCCCGCAAGTATCACCCGGACGTCAGCAGCGAGCCGGATGCCGAGGAGCGCTTCAAGGAGGTCAACGAGGCCTATGAGGTCCTCAAGGACCCGGAGAAGCGTCAGGCCTACGACAACATCGGGCGTGGCTGGCAGGGAGGCGAGGAGTTCACGCCGCCCCCGGGATGGGAAGGGGGGTTCCATTTCCACGAGGCCGCCGGCGAGGCACATCACTTCAGTGATTTCTTCGAATCGCTGTTCGGGCACGAGGAATTCGGCGGATTCTCCCGCCGTTTCCGCGACGTCCACGCCAGGCTCGGTATCTCTCTCGAGGAGGCCTACCACGGCACCAGCAGGGAGATCGCCCTGGACGTTCCGGTCGCCGATGAGCGGGGTCGTCTCCACTACCAGAGGAAGACCCTGCGGGTGAGCATTCCCGCCGGTGTCACCGACGGCCAGCAGATCCGCCTGGCAGGACAGGGCGGTGTAGGGCCGGACGGAAAGGCCGGTGACCTCTATCTGATCGTCGAGCTCCTGCCGCACCGTCTGTTCCGGGTGGAGGGGCGCGATGTCTGGCTCGACCTGCCGGTCGCGCCGTGGGAGCTGGCCCTCGGGGCGAAGGTCAAGGTGCCGACGCTGGGCGGCACGGTGGAGCTGAAGATCCCGCCCGGCACGCGCAACGGAGGCAGCCTGCGTCTGCGCGGAAAGGGACTGCCAGGGCACCCGCCCGGAAACCAGTATGTCCGTCTGCAGGTGGAGGTGCCGCCTGCCCGGACCGAGGAGCAGCGCCGTGCCTACGAGCAGCTGCGGGAGGCAATGAAGGACTTCGATCCGCGCCGCGGACTGGGGGGCTGAGGCAATGGCCGGGCAGGAAATGAGCAAGGAACTGGCAACCGGACTGCTCGATGTCCGGGTTGAACTGACACTGGAGCAGATCAGCGAACTGGCCCATGTCGAGCGGTCGGTGGTAATCGAGCTGGTGCAGGAGGGAGCGCTCTCTCCCCGCGGCACGAGTCCGGAGGAATGGCGTTTCACCGGACCGGCCCTGCGGCGGCTGCAGCGGGGGCTGCGCCTCCAGCGGGACCTCGGGATCAATGCGGCCGGTGTGGCCCTGGCGCTCGAGCTGCTGGAGGAGCTGGACCGGTTGCGTGCCCGCCTGCGGCGTCTGGAGGGCAGGTGAACTTGCCGGCCGGATCCCGGTCGATGACTGGAACCCGGTCAAGAACAGGAGTGACACGATGAGCGTACAGAGAGGACTTGTGGATGGCATGGCGATGGCCTCCGGGCAGCGCCCGGGGCGTTTCGGGGCCCTGTTGCTGACCGCCCTGCTGCTCTGGGCACAGGCCGTATCGGCAGTGATCCCGGTGGCAGAGGACGGGAAGATGCTCCCGACCCTGGCGCCGATGCTGGAGAAGGTCACCCCCGGAGTGGTCAACATCTCCACCGAAGGACACGTCGAGGTTCCGCTCAACCCGTTGTTCCAGGACCCCGTGTTCCGGCATTTCTTCAACCTCCCGCAGATGCCGCTGGAGCGGAAGTTCACCAGCCTGGGCTCCGGTGTCATCGTCGATGCGGGCAAGGGGCTGGTGCTGACCAACAATCACGTCATCGCCAACGCCGACCAGATCACGGTCACGCTCCGCGACGGGCGGAGCCTCGATGCCGAGCTGGTCGGCACCGATCCCGAGACCGATGTGGCGCTGCTGCGGATCCCGGCGGAGGATCTGACCGAGGTTCCCATGGCCGACTCCGACAAGGTCCGGGTGGGTGACTTCGTGGTGGCCATCGGCAATCCCTTCGGACTGGGGCAGACCGTCACCTCCGGGATCGTCAGCGCCCTGGGACGCAGCGGCACCGGCATCGAGAGCTACGAGAACTTCATCCAGACCGACGCCTCGATCAACCCCGGCAACTCGGGGGGCGCCCTGGTCAATCTGCGCGGGGAGCTGATCGGGATCAACACCGCCATCTTTTCCAAGACCGGCGGCAATATCGGTATCGGCTTCGCCATCCCGGTCAACATGGCGAAGGCGGTGATGGAGCAGTTGCTCGAATACGGCGAGGTCAACCGCGGCAAGGTCGGAGTCCTGACCCAGGACCTGACCCCGGAGCTGGCCAGGGCCTTCGGCCTGAAGCGCCACCACGGGGTGGTCATCGTCGAGGTGGAGCCGGGTTCGCCGGCCGAGGAGGCCGGCCTGCAGCCGGGTGACATCGTGGTCGCCGTGAACGGCAGGAAGGTCCGCAACGGTGCCGACGTGCGCAACTTCGTCGGGCTACAGCGGGTGGGCAGCGAGGTCACCTTCGAGATCCTGCGCGATGGCAAGAGGCTGGAGAAGAAGGTGAAGCTCGCGCCACGGGAGTCCCTCTCGGGCCAGAGCACCCGGCATCCCGCGCTCGCCGGAGCGACCATCGGGGAGATGGTGGAGGGACACCCGCTCTACGGCCGGGTCGAAGGGGCGCTGGTGCTGCAGGTCGAGCCGGGCAGCCGCGCTTGGCGCAACGGCCTGCGGCGGGGTGACGTCATCACCTCGGTCAACCGGCAGAGGGTGCGCAATCTGAAGGATTTCATCGCTGCGGTGAGCAAGGCCGGGACCAAGCCGCTCGTGGTACGGGTCCAGCGGGGCAATGCGGCCGCCTTCCTGGTACTGAAGTAGCGCAGAGACCGGTGACCGATTCGCCTTCGGGCGGATCGGCTTCACCCCTGCTCCAGCTCTGCGGTGGTTACGCCTTCACCGGGCGCACGCCCTCGAGCCGGCAACGTCCGATGGCCTCGGTCAGCGCCTCGATCGCCTCCCGCCGCGGGAAGCTCCGCCGCCAGGCCAGGGCAACCCGGCGGGAGGGCACCGGCCGGGTGAATTCCCGGAAGCTCAGCAGCCCCTCCAGGTCGCGGTTGCCGCCGGTCGAGGTGACGGGCAACACCGTGACCCCGACACCCGAGGCGACCATCTGCCGGATGGTCTCCAGCGAACTCCCCTCCAGGGCCTGCAGCAGGTAGCCGTCCGTGGTGCCCCGGTGCAGGCAGTCGGGGCAGATCTCCACCACCTGATCACGGAAACAGTTGCCGGCGGTGAGCAGCAGTACGGTCTCCTCCGCCAGCATCTGCGGGGCGATGCGCCTGCGCCTGGTGAGGGGGTGATCGCTCGGCAGTGCCAGGACGAAGGGCTCGTCATACAGCGGCTGCACCTCGATCCCCGGGGCCTCGAAGGGCAATGAGACCACGATGGCATCCACCTCGCCCCGTTTCAGGGCCTCGGCCAGGTTGGCGGTGAAGTCCTCCCGGATCAGCAGTGGCATCTGCGGGGCGATCCGCCGCAGCTCCGGGATCAGGTGGGGAGTCAGATAGGGTCCGATGGTATAGATGAGCCCGAGGCGCAGGGGTGATCGGAGGGCGCCCTTCTCCTCTTCGGCCAGATGGCGGATGCGCTCCACCTGCTCCAGCACCTCCTGGGCCTGGGCCACCACCTGTTCGCCGAAGGGGGTGACCGTCACCTCGCCCTGACGGCGCTCGAACAGGGGCTGTCCCAGCTCTTCCTCCAGTTTCTTC
The DNA here is from genome assembly GCA_003694425.1 of Gammaproteobacteria bacterium. Taxonomy (GTDB): domain Bacteria; phylum Pseudomonadota; class Gammaproteobacteria; order J113; family J113; genus J113. Next base: position 397 of record RFJX01000141.1, on the reverse strand, counting down.
ACCCCCACGCTGAGGGTAGGCTGGCTCACGAAGCAGGCCTCGGCGGCATGACCGAAGTGCCGGTGACGCGCCACCGCGACGATGTAGCGCAGTTCAGTGAGGGTCATCTCCCTTCCCGTGTGCGTTTCGCAGAACCAAGTCGCCTGTCCGGCAGTCAGAACAATCAAGCGTGAACATTGAGGGTCTCCGGTGTACTCCCGTCTGCTTGCATGCCTTGCCACTCTGCTGCTGTCGGGCTGCGCCAGTCAGGTGCCGCTGGAGATCCGGCTGCCGCCCGATCCGGACCTCCCGCTCACGGAGGTCCTGGCCAATCCCCGTGCCCACGAGGGTGCCCGGGTCCGCTGGGGCGGGGTCATCGCCGGGGTCGAAAACCGGGAAAACGAGACCTGGCTGGAGG
>RFJX01000140.1 GCA_003694425.1 Gammaproteobacteria bacterium | reverse complement strand
GATCATGGCCCTGGATTTCGGGCCCATGCTACAGGGTGACCCCTATACCCTCTCCACACTGGCGAAGGGCAAAGCGCCCATGGTCTCCCCCGACGGCACCGAGGTAGCCTATCTGTTCGACCCCTATGGTTGGGATGCGAGCCTGAGCACCTGGTCGGGGACGAGTTATGCCTGGGGAGGCCCTGCCTTGGAGTGGCAGTGGTACAGTACGGAGGTTCACGCCGTTTCCATTGCCGGCGGCGGAGATCGCACGTTGCATCGCAACCGGGTGGTGAAGGTCGGCAATGGGCTTACGGATCATTGGTCGAAGAGCGCGCATAGTGGTCGTTACTTGGTGCGCAACGAAACCGTACCGCCAAGCGAGTCCCGCTTTCCCGTATGCCCCGGCGGGCAGGGGGTATGGAAGGCAGGCAACATCCAAACTGCCTTGGAAGGTTACCAGGTATGGGCGTATTATTGCGATACCGATCCTTCTGCGTGGTATCCGGGGAATGGATCTTCAGGGTACTGGCTTCCTGGCGTCGGTTTATGGATGCCATATGGTTTAGACGGCGCCCGCGTCGAGCTGCATACCTGGACGGATCTATGGGGATTTCCGCGGTACGAAGCGGTGTCGTTCCTCGGCCATCCGGAACCCGGTGTTTTCCACACATCGGGCTCGGGTTATTTTTCTCGTGGCACGGGGGGGGCAGAGTATGTGAATGTCACATTTTCCCCTGTTGTGAAGGCCGGCGTCCTGCCCATGGATGGCGGGCCGCTTGCCGGAACCGTCGCCGCCATCGAATCCCCCCCGGACGGATCCATATACCAGCGATTTTCGTTCTCCCCCGATTCCCGCTGGATCGCCTACACCGCAAATGACGGCTACAGTTATGTCTATCACGCCGGAGCATGGCCGGGTGTTCATCCACCGGCGTTGATGAAGGGGGACATCGCGTCCCAACAGGCATTCCTTCCCGCCGGCTGGGGCCGCGGGGATACCGACGGCGACGGCATCAGCGACCGCGACGAACTCTTCGGCGGCAGCGATCCCGCCAAGACGGACACCGACGGCGACGGATTGAACGACAAGGATGAGTTGCAGGCAGGCAGCGATCCGCGCAACCCTGATACGGACGGCGACGGGCTGAAGGATGGGGCGGAGGCAACCCTCGGCACCGATCCAACACGGGCGGACAGCGACGGCGACGGCGTGCGTGATTCCGTGGAGCTGGCATGGGGCCTGGATCCGAAGGCCGCGGTATGGGATACGGACGGCGACGGCACTCCCGATCCCCTTGAGCTGCGCGCGGGCACCGATCCCGCCGACCCCTACAGCAATCCGGCGCACGTGGGGGCCATCCACGGTTATGATCTCCTGGATGTCAGCGCCTACCGCCTCTTCTCCTCCGCCGAGGTGCTGGATGCGCCACAGGCCGCAGCAAGCGGCGACAATGTGACGGCGGATCTCTACGCCATGCCGTTCCCCTTCCCCTTCTACGGCAGGGACGTGTATGCGGTGGGCATCGACACCAACGGCAACCTGTGGCTGGGGGCGGGGGCGGCCTCCGCCTCGCGCTTCACGCTTGCCAATGGGGTTGTCGGCAACCCGCCGGTGATCAGCGTCTGGAACGATGACCTGACCTCCTATTACTACGGCGATGGCGGCAGGTTGCAGGCGAAGGGCATGCCGCAGCGGCTGGTGGCCGACTGGTCGGTGGAGACCAACTACGACGAAGATTCCAACATGGTCAACCACTTCCAGGCCGTGCTCTACCCCAACGGCTACATCCTGTTGCGCTATATCAAGTTCGATCAGGGCGACAATGTGGATGCAGGCTCCGGCATCAGCGCCGGCACCGGATACGCCCATACAAGCCTTACGGATGTGTACGGCGCGGCATACAATCTGCAGGGACGTAGCTTCCTGTTCGCGCCCAGGCTTGTGGGCGACAGCGACGCCGACGGTCTGCTGGACAGCTACGAGCAGGCGATCGGCACCGATCCCTACAGCGATGACACGAACGGCGACGGACTGAAGGACGGCTGGCACGTATATCTGCTGGGCGATGATCCGCTGAATCCGGACACGGACGGCGACGGCCTTTCCAATGCGCTGGAGAAGATGCTCGGCACCAGGGCCTATCTGGCCGACACCGACGGCGACGGCCTGAGCGATGGTGCGGAGGTGGCCGGCGGCGCCGATCCCTACGCCTTCGACGCCGGCGTGGACACCGATCCGTTGAATCCCGACACCGACGGCGACCACGTCTCCGACGGTGCCGAGAAGGCGATCGGCACCGATCCCCTGATCGCGCAGACGGATCACGACGGCGATGGTCTTACCACGAGCATGGAGATCGCCTATGCAAGCTGGCTCGATCCCTACACGTATGACGCCGGCTACGATCTCGACCCGACCAGGGCGGACACCGACGGCGACGGCCTGACGGATTCGGTGGAGATCGCCGGCGGCGCCGATCCCCACGCCTACGACTGGGGTGTCGACACCGATCCGCTGAATCCCGACACGGATCGCGACGGCCTGAAGGACGGCGTGGAGACGAACAGAGGCACCTTCGTCTCCGCGACCGACACCGGCACCGATCCGCTGAACTCCGACACCGACGGCGACGGCCTGAGCGACGGGGCGGAGGTGGCCCTCGGCAGCAATCCCCTGCTCGTGGATACGGACGGCGACGGCGCCAGTGATCTGCTGGAATACGCCTTTGCCGGGGCGCCGGCCGATGCCGCCTTCGTCTCGCCACTGTACATGGTGCGCGATCCATCTCCCGCAACACAGGCGGTAGTGCTGGGTGATGTCAACGGCGACGGCGTCACCGACTTCGCGCTCGGGTTTCCCGGTGCCAGCGATCTCTACACCCACGCCGGCCGGGTGGAGGTGCGCTCCGGCGTGGACGGCGGCTTGTTGTGGGATGCCTACGGCCAGGCGACGCACGACGCCCTGGGTTGGCGGCTGATCGCCGTCCGCGACATCGACGGCGACGGAGTGCGGGAGTTGGCGGCCACGGCGCCTTTCGCCAGCGATCCCTATGCCGGCACCAAAGCCGGCAGGCTCCACCTCTTCTCCGGAGCCGACGGCACACTGCTGTGGCGGGCCACGGGCCATGCCACAAAGGCCAGTTGGGGTGGTTGGATATCCGACCGCTGGGGCCAGGACGTGGTAGCGGATGTCGGCGATGTCAACGGCGACGGCTACACCGATCTCGCCATCGGGGCAACGGGAACGGATGATCCCTTTGCAGGCGCCGATGCCGGCGAAGTGCAACTGCTCTCCGGTGTGGACGGCCATATTCTGTGGCAGGCCCGCGGAGCGGCAGGATACGATGCTCTTGGCGGTATCATCGCTGTCGCCGGTGACGTCAACGGCGACGGCCAAGCGGATGTGGCACTGGGGATCCCGGGCTCCGACGCCTATGGGGCGAACGCCGGCGAAGTGCAGATGCGCTCGGGTGCAGACGGCTCTCTGCTGTGGAACGCCTACGGCCAGAAGGCGGGCGATGCTTCCGGTTATGCGCTGACGAACATCGGCGATGTCAACGGCGACGGTGTTGGCGATCTGGCGGTGGGCGTGCAGGGGGCCGATGATCCCTACACTGATGCCGGGCGGGTGGAGGTGCGCTCCGGCGCCGACGGCGCCCTGCTCTATGTGGCGGCCCGCGGCACAAGCCAAGGGGAAGGGCTTCGCAACGCCTATCCGCTATTCGACTGGAACAACGACGGCGTGGCGGATTTCGCAGTCGGATCTCCATGGGCGGATACGAACGCCGGCACCGATGCCGGCCGGGCGTCGGTGGTTTCCGGAATGAGTGGCGGCGAGTTGTACCGCTTCAGCGGCAATGCCGCCGGCGACAACATGGGTGGATTCATCGCGCAAGTGGGCGATGTGAACGGCGACGGCTTCACCGATGTGGCGATCGCCGCATCCGGCGTGGACGATCCCTATGCCGGTGTGGATGCAGGCGAGGTCGGCGTCTACTCCGGTCGGGACGGCCGACTGCTCTTCCGCCTCAACGGCGGCCGTCCGAACAGCTTCCTCTCCACTGCCTTGGCGCTGCCCGCGGGTGATATCAACAACGACGGCAAGGCGGACATCCTCTTGATCTGGCCAAACTATCTGCAGGGAACCAGCCAGGGCGCTGCCCTCCTCATCCCCGGCAGGTGAACGGCGCCCCGATCGGATGCGACAGGCGCGGAGCATGGCCCCTGGCCGTACCTCGCCCGATATGGACAACCCTATCCGGATGCCGTAGAATCAGCGGGGTGGAGGCCGCTGCGCTGTCGAGCCGCGGTCTGACGATCCCGAATCGGGGGTGGATCATACGACAGCTGATCATCGCGTGCTGCTGGATGGCCGCCATCTTGTGGAGCGCCAGCGCCCCCGCCGCAGTACAGCAGCCGGCGGCGCCCGCCGCATCGCCGCTGATCGAGCTGCTGCGGCATCACGGCGTGCGGGTGGTGGTGGATCCCGGCGTCGATCTCGCACCGGCAGACCCCGCTCCGGTCAGCGCTGCCCGGGCGCTGCGCCGTTTGACCCGGGAGCACAACGCCGCGCTACGCTGGAGCGGAACGGACACCGGCAGCACCCTGCCGACCGAGCTCCACCTGCTGGCCTCCGGCAGCCAGCAAAACCGGCCCCCGGCCCGCAAACCGGCCGCAGCCGACCATGTGCCCGGCCAACTGCTGGTGCGCTTCCTCCCTTCTGCCCGTCCCGCACAGCGGCGCGCCCTGCTCCACCGGCTGGGGCTGCGGATGATCCGGCAGTTGCCCCGCATCCACACCTGGCAGCTGGACGGCGTGGACGAGGCGCGTCTGGCCGCCACCATCCGCACACTGCAGGCCAGCGGACTGGTGGAATACGCCGAACCCAACTACCTGCGCCACCCGCGCCTGCTCCCCGACGACCCGAGGTTCGGCCAGCAATGGGCGCTGCACAACAGCGGCCAGACCGTCCCCGACCCCGCCGGGTTCACCCCCGGTGCCCCCGGCGAGGATATGGCGCTGGCCGCCGCATGGGATCTCACCACCGGCAGCAGGCAAGTGGTGGTGGCGGTGCTCGACGACGCAGTCGACATCCACCATCCCGACCTCTACGCCAACATCTGGAGCAACCCGGGCGAGATCGCCGGCAACGGGTTCGACGATGACGGCAACGGCTACATCGACGATATCCACGGCTGGGACTTCACCAACAACGACAACGACCCCTCCCCCGATCCGGGATTTGCGGAAGGACACGGCACCGCGGTGGCCGGCGCCATCGGCGCGGTGGGCAACAACGCCACCGGCATCAGCGGCGTGGCGTGGCAGGTGTCGATCATGCCGCTCAAGTTCGCCTATGATGTCGCCGGTGAGGTCGCCGCCCTGGATTACGCCATCACCAACGGCGCCGACATCGTCAACGCCAGCTTCGGCGGCTCCAGCTTCTCGCAGACCGAGCAGGCGGCAGTCGCCCAGCTGCAGCAGGCAGGGATCCTCCTCGTCGTCGCAGCCGGCAACGACGGCAACAACAACGAGCTGGTGCACGACTATCCCTCGGGGCTGCCCAATCCCAACATCCTCAGCGTGGCGGCCAGCGACAACCAGGGCGCCCTGACCGGATGGAGCCAATACGGCGCATTCAGCGTCGATGTGGCCGCACCGGGGGAATCGATCCTCACCACCATGGCCGCCACCGACCCGATCGGCAACGGCGGCGCCACCGATTACGACTTCATCCAGGGAACCTCGTTCTCGGCGCCGCTGGTCGCCGGGGTGGCCGCGCTGATCAAATCCCGCTATCCCTCCGCCACCTTCAGCGAACTGCGCGGGCGCATCATGGCGGGGGTCGATCCGCTCGCCTCCCCCCCAGGGCTGCTGGCCACCGATGGCCGGGTCAACGCCGACAACGCCCTGCGCGGGGTGGCGCAGCCGGTTCTGGTGATTCGCGGTGTAACCGTTCGCGAGGTGGTCGGGGATGGCGACGGCCTGCCCGACCCGGGTGAAACGCTCGATCTCTCCATCACCCTGGAGAACGGTTGGCAGCAAGCTGGCGCCATCACCGCCACGCTTGGCAGCAGCGACCCGGCGGTGCGCATCGTCAACAGCCGGGCGGCCTACCCCGAGCTGCCCACCGACGGCTACGGCGCCCCGGCCACCCCCTTCCGCATCCGGATCGAGGCCATGGCAACCTCCCACCCGATCACGCTGTGGCTCGATATCACCGCCGCCGGCGGCTACCAGACGCGCCGCACCTTCCGGCTGGAGACCAACGCTCTGGCCAACGGCATCCGTTACAGCCGCACCATCCAGCAGGATGCACAGGACGACGCCCAGCTGTTCCACATCTGGCTGCCGGCCGGCGCCCGCAATCTCACCGTCACCACCACGGCGGGCGCCGATATCGACCTGATCCTGCGCCCGGATCGCATCCCGGTCTTCGGCATGGTCTCTGGCAGCACCTGGATCGATCCCAACGACCCCTATGTCATGATCAGCGGCAGCCCCGGCGGCAACGAATCGATCTCCGTGGCCGCGCCGACATCGAGGCTCTACTATGCGGTGGTGACCAACGCCTCCGGCCTGGCCAACACCCCCTTCACCATCCAGGCCGGCTACACCATCGCGGACACCGACGGTGACGGCGTACCCGACGCCCAGGACGCCTTTGCCCAGGATCCCGCCGTCGCCAGCGACCGCGACGGCGACGGCGCCGCCGACGGCTGGCTGGCGAGCGCCACGGCCGAGCAGATCAACGCCTCGCTGCAGTCCGGAACCGTCATCGACGCCTACCCCGATGACCCACTGCGCCAACAGGGGGCAAGCTATCTGTTGACCGACTACCACCCGGTCATGACCACCGGGGATTTCCGCGCCTACCGGGCGATCGATGGATCCGATCCTGCACGTCCACTGCCGGTATGGTTTCGCGCCTTTGCCGGCGCCGCGAACACGGTTCAGGGCGGGATTCAGGCGAACACCACCCTCTTCGGCGACGGCTCGCTGCGCTATTTCCGCAACGACGCCACCGGCTGGATCCGGTTCGGCTCCCGGCGCATCGACAATCCGGCCCTGGGCAACCAGGCCAGCACCATCGACTACTACGGCTTCGCCACCCCCGCCCAGCCCGACTTCGGCCAACTGACCACCCCCGCGCCGCTGCTGCCCCCCTCCATCCAGGCAGGAGGCAGCTACTCGAGCCGGCTGGCGATGGTGATGCGCGATGCCTATGGCGCGGTGATCTGGCAGGGATCGATGCTCGAGGTGATCAGCTGCGACGACTACTCCGGCGCCGGCCACAACCTTGCCGACCCCGCCCATCCCGATTTTTCCGCCGACTGGGACCGGCAGTGGAACGGGCGGGCCGGCGATCCCAGGGCCGGCCTCGTGCGGCTGATCGGATATGAAACCGTGTTCGACAGCTACGGAACCGCACTCTACCGAAACCGATGGCAGACATACTACGGCAAGGGGATCGGCGACATCTTTGCCCGCGAAGCAGCCGAGGACACCTACGGCGCCCCGCTGTTCAACTACGAACAGCGTCTGATGGCCTACCGGGTGGGGGCAAGGAGCGGTGAGAGCGCCAACCACGCCGCCGCCCGGATCACGCTGCAGGACCGCTACGGCCAGCCTGCCGCCGGCCACTGGCTGTATGGCCGCGCCGGCAACGGCACCATCAGCATGGCGATGTTCGCCGACAGCTACGGCAGCGCCTCGTTCACCCTCGATTTCGACCGCTACGCAACGCTCGACATCCATGCCGGCACGGCAAACCGCGAGATCTACTCCTGGCCGGGGCAGGATCTCTCCGCACCGGCCGCCGGCGGATCGCCGCTCGTGTTGCAGATGGGGACGCCACCGCCAGCCGTCGTGCAATCGTACACCCTCGATCCGGGCTGGAACCTGATCAGCTTCCCGATGGATCCGGGGCCGAACGGCATCGCCGATTTCATCGCGGCGGTGCGGCAGGCCGGTGGCGCGGTGGACTCCATCTGGGCCTACGACACGGCGGGGAAACGGTGGCGGAGCCACCTTGTCTCGATGCCGACCCTCTCCAGCCTGACCGCGTTTGCACCGAATGTCGGCTACTGGGTCAAACTGCGCGCGGGCGCGGGCATCACCATCACCATGCGCGGCAGCCCCGCCGCAACCAGCCCGACGCTGCTGCCCGGCTGGAACCTGATCGGCGTGGACGCGCCGGTGGGCGACCTGTCGGGATGGCTGACCACCAACGGCGGCCAATCCGTCTGGGGGTTTCGGCATGGGGCGTGGCAGAGCGTGGTCGCCGGCTCACCCTCCTACCTCAACAGCCTGCGCGCGCTGCAGCCCGGCGCCGGCTACTGGGTCTATCGCTGATCAGCAGGGTTCAGCATGGGAGCGGTTCTCCTCCGGTTGCGTGTGGATCCGCGCACCGTTTCCATCAGGGCGCGAGCCAGAGATAATAGCCGACCCCGGCATCGAGCCGCTGCAGACTGTTGAGAAAGACCGGCACCCCCTGCCGGTAGCTGCTCCACCACCGTCCGTCGAAGCTCCACACCGACGACGCCCCCAGCCCGCCCAGCCAGGTGGAGAGGTCACCGACCGGCGCGTCCACCCCGATCAGGTTCCAGCCCGAGTGCAGCACGGGGGCGTTTGTTGCCGGCTTGGACCCGCTCAGGGTGACGCTCGCCCCGCGCGTCAACCGTACCCAGTAGCCCACCCCCGCTTGGATGGAGGTCAAATCGGCCACCGCCGGCGCTGCGACCACGAAGCTGCGCCACGGACTCCCCGCCCTGGTCGGATCGTAGGCCCAGATGGAGGCCACCGCGCCACCGGCCTGCCGCACCGCCGCGATGAAATCGGCGATGCCGTTCGGCCCCGGATCCATCGGGAAGCTGATCAGGTTCCAGCCCGCCTGCAGCGTGTAGCGCTGACCCACCGATCCGCCACCGGGCTGATAGGTGAAGCGCTGCGCAACCTCCGACAAGTTGCAGTCCAGACCATCGGGCAGACAAACCGACACGATGTAGTCGTAGCGCGCGCCACTGGTCAATGCCGGTCCGGTGTAGGCGTAGCCGTTCTGCGTCAGGCCGGATACGCTCCACACCGTCTGGCCGTAGCCGTCGCGCAGTGCAATCCCGTAGCTTGCCCCCGCATCCGCCACCCCCGTCCAGGAGAACTGCGGTGTGGCCGACACCACGCTGCCGTCGGCGGGCAGCACACCGGTAACCATATTCTGCACGAAGAAACCAACCGAGTCGCCGATGGTGTGCTGGCCGTAGGCATCGGTGATCACGAAGTTGTAATGCAGCGGAACCGTCGGCGCACTCTGACCGAACAGGACATTCCCCGGCTGCGGAGAGGAACTCCACCGCCCCTGGTAGGGATCATACACCAACATCAGGCTGCTCCCGATCCCATCCCCGGTGACCACCACCGAGTCCGCCCATTGATAGGGATCGTCCACCTCGAGCTGCACCCAGTAGGGATTGTTGTTCCACGGGTGGCCCGAGCCGGCAGACGCCGGCGCCTGGCCGTGGCCGCTCCAGGCGTGAACCCGATAGCGCTCGACGGTCAAATCGGCCGCCGACACCGCATTGCCGCCGGAGATCGTCACCTTCGCCGGCAGCCGCGCCATCGGCTCCCCCGCGTCGTAGGCTCCGTTGCGGTTCACATCGACGATCGCAGCCAAATGGTAGGCGCCATCGATCAGGCCCGTCACGCGGTAGCCGCCGCTCGTCGGATCGACCGGGGCCATCGCAACGATATGCTGCAATCCGGCATCCGTGGCGACCAGTGCGTAGAGATCCCCTGGCGTGGCGCTGTTGCTCATGACCACACCGGAGATGACGCCGTTGCCGCCGGGCTGTTGCGCCACCACCAGATCCCTGCCTGTGCCCCAGCGGGTGAACCCACCCCCGGCCACCCGGGCGCGGGCGCGCAGGGTGAAGCTGCCGGTGGCCGTCGGCGTCCATGTGTAGCGATCGCCGGGCGTCTGCACCGTCCGGGCGTTGATCAGCTCCTCGGCGTTGGTCAGGGTGATGTCGTCGATGTACCAGCCCACACCGACATCGGTCTGCGGGAAATAACTGCCCGAGGTGTAGGGATCATAGGCAAAGCGGAGCATGATCCGCCTGCCGGCATACGCGGAGAGATCGACCTGTCGCAGGGTGAATGCCGCCTCACCGGCACTGCCCGTGCCGTTCTGGCTCCACAGATCGATCCAGCTTGCGCCATCATCCTCGCTCACCTGCACCCGCGCCGTCTGAACGGTCGAGGCCCAGCCCAGCCGGGAGAAGAACTGGAGCCTGCTTGCGGCCGTCGGCCGGAAGTGACGCAACAGGGTGATGATCTGCGGCTTGAATTCCGGCATCACCAGGTGGATCGAGTGGGTGCCGCTCGCCACCACGCTGGTATCGAGGATGTTCCACCCGGTATAGACATCGATCCGCCAGGGGGCAAGCCCCCCCTCCCCGCCTTCGGGCGTGATCGTTGTCGTACGTTCGGCGATCTCCCACTGGTAGGCCGTATAGCCGTCGACCATAGTGGCGGAGATGGTCACCGGCTTGCCCGCGGCGATGTCGCCGCCTCTGGTGATCGTCGGCGGCGGCGAGTAGATGCGGTCGTCCAGCTGAACATTGTCACCGGCGGTGGAGACGACCTGTGGCACGCTGACCGCCTTGCTGTAG